>JAFRFY010000089.1 GCA_017434085.1 Clostridia bacterium | reverse complement strand
TGGACCCGGTGACCGGCGAGGACTCCCCCGACGAGGTGATCGTCGAGTTCGTGGCCCGGGGCTACAACATCATGAAGGGCTACTACAAGATGCCCACTGCCACCGCCGCCGCCAGCGACAAGGACGGCTGGCTGCACACCGGCGACCTGGCCTGCCGCACCCCCGAGGGCAACTACCGCATCACCGGCCGCTTGAAGGACATGATCATCCGCGGCGGCGAGAACATCTACCCCAAGGAGATCGAGGAATTCATCTACACCCACCCGAAGGTCTCGGACGTGCAGGTCATCGGCGTGCCCGACCAGGCCATGGGCGAGGAGATCATGGCCTGCATCATCCTAAAAGAGGGCGAGACCATGACCGTGGACGAGATGAAGGCCTACGTGCGCGACCACATGGCCAAGCACAAGGTGCCCAAGTACATCGACTTCGTCACCGGCTTCCCGATGAACGACGCCGGCAAGATCCAGAAATACAAGATGCGCGAGCAGGCCATCGAAAAGCTGGGGCTTCAAAAGGCCGCCAGCATCGAGACGGCATGATCGACGGGCACATACACATCGAGCGGGGACCGTATACGCCGGAGTGGATCGGGCGGTTCGCCGACCGGGCGGTTGAGCGGGGGATCGACGAGATCTGGCTGCTGGAGCACTGCTACCGGTTCGAGGAGTTTACCCCCATGTACGCCTCCGCCTGCGCCCACAGCGCCTACGTCGACGCATGGTTTCACAGGCAGGCCGGTGCAAAGCGCCTCGGGGATTACCTGGCGCTCATCGCGCGCGTCAGGGCCCGGCGGTTTCTCGTCAGCATCAAATTCGGCCTTGAAATCTGCTATTTTAAGGCGTATGAGGGTTTCATCGCCAAACATGCGCGGGACAAGGGCTTCGACTTTTTGCTGGGCAGCGTTCACTTCGTGGACGACTTCGCCTTCGACCACAGGCCGGAGCACTGGGACGGCGTCGACGTGGACCGGCTCTTCCGCCGGTACTATGAGGATTCCGTGGCGATGGCGGAGAGCGGGCTGTTTGACGGCATCGGCCACCCGGACGCCATCGGGCTGTTCGGACATAAGCCGACCTATCCGCTGGCGGCGCACTACGAGCGCCTGGCGGAGGCCCTCGCCGAAAGCGGCATGTACGCGGACCAGAACAGCGGTGCGGCCCGGCGGTGCCCGGATACCGCCACCCTCGGCATGAACCGCGCGCTGCTTTGTACCCTCATCAGGCACGGCGTGCGGATCGTGACCTCGTCCGACGCCCACCGCCCCGAGGACGTCGGGGATAAGATCGCGGCGCTCGAGGCGCGCGTTATCGAATGCCAGAAATCGACAAAGGAGGTTTCTCCATGACCGAGAAGAAGAATCCCGTCTACGTCACCGTGGACGGCAACGAGGCGGCGGCCTACGTGGCCTACGCCTTCACCGAGATCGCCGCCATCTATCCCATCACGCCGTCCTCGCCCATGGCGGGCAAGACCGACGTGTGGTCGGCGAAGGGCAAAAAGAACCTGTTCGGCCAGACGGTGCAGCTGATCGAGATGCAGTCCGAGGCCGGCGCGGCGGCGGCGGTGCACGGCGCGCTGCAGACCGGCGCGCTGGCGACGAGCTTCACCTCGTCCCAGGGGCTGATGCTGATGATCCCGGTGCTGCACCGCATCGCGGGCGAGCGCCTGCCCGGCGTGCTGCACGTGGCGTCCCGCACCGTGGGCACCCACGCCATGTCCATATTCGGCGACCACTCGGACGTCATGAGCTGCCGCAACACCGGCTTTGCCATGCTGTCCACGGGCAGCGTGCAGGAGGTCATGGATTTGGCGGGCGTGGCGCACCTGGCGGCCATCAAGGGGCGCGTGCCCTTCATGGATTTCTTCGACGGCTTCCGGACCTCCCACGAGATCGACAAGGTGGCGCAGATGGATTACGAGACCCTGCGCGGCATGATCGACTATGACGCGCTGGACGCCTTCCGCGCCCGGGCGCTGAACCCCGAGCACCCCATGATCCGTGCCACGGTGCAGAACCCGGACATCTACTTCCAGGTGCGCGAGGCCAGCAACGCCGACTACGCCAAGCTCCCCGACATCGTGGAGGACTACATGGCGAAGATCAGCGCCGTGACCGGGCGGGAGTACCACTGCTTCAACTACTACGGCGCGCCCGACGCGGACCGCGTGGTGGTGGCCATGGGCTCCGTCAGCGGCTGCGCGGAGGAGACCGTGGACGCCCTGAACGCCCGGGGTGAGAAGGTGGGCTTCATACAGGTGCACCTGTTTAGGCCCTTCGACGTGAAGCGCTTCCTGGCCGCGCTGCCGAAGACCGTGAAGGCCGTGGCGGTGCTGGACCGCACCAAGGAGATGGGCGCGGCGGGCGAGCCGCTTTACCAGGACGTGTGCACCGCGCTGCGGGGCAGGAATGACCTGATCGTCATCGGCGGGCGCTACGGCCTGTCCTCCAAGGACACCACCCCCGCGCAGATCGCCGCGGCCTTTGAGAACCTGCGCGCCGCTGACCCGGTGAACAGCTTCACCATAGGTATCGTGGACGACGTGACCCACCTGTCCCTTCACGAGGCGGGGGCGATGTACCCCGAGGGCGACGGCGTGGTGAGCTGCAAGTTCTGGGGCCTCGGCTCCGACGGCATCGTGGGCGCGAACAAGAACACCGTGGAGATCATCAACAGCCACACCCCCAAGTTCGCCCAGGCGTACTTCGAGTACGACGCCAAGAAGTCATACGGCGTCACCAAGAGCCACCTGCGCTTCGGGGACAGGCCGATACGCTCCTCCTACTACGTGAAGTCCGCGGACTTCGTGGCCTGCCACAACCAGACCTACATCGACAAGTACGACATCGCCCAGGAGGTCAAGCCCGGCGGCACGCTGCTTTTGAACTGCGCCTGGACGCCGGAGGAATTGGATAAACACCTGCCCGCGTCGGTGAAGCGGGAGATCGCCCGAAAAAAGATCAGCTTCTACACCATCGACGCGGTGAAGATCGCCGATCGGCTGGGGCTGGGCAGCCACTTCAACATGGTGCTGCAGGCCGCCTTCTTCAACCTGGTGCCCATCATCCCCGTTCAGGAGGCCGTGGGCTACATGAAGGCCGCCGCCACAAAGACCTACTTCGCCAAGGGCGAGGACGTGGTGAACAAGAACCTTAAAGCCATCGACGCCGGCGCGGAGGGGCTCGTGAGGATCGACGTGCCAGAAAACTGGAAGGACGCCCAGGACGCCCCCGCCCCCGCTCGGGACGTGCCCGAGGTGGTCACGAAGCTATTGGACCCCATCAACGCCCAGAAGGGCGACGACCTGCCGGTGAGCGCCTTTGCGGGCTACGAGGACGGCGTGATGGACATGGGCCTGACCGCCTACGAGAAGCGGGGCATCGCCACCCGCGCGCCGGTGTGGGATAAGGAGAAGTGCATACAGTGCAACAAGTGCGGCTACGTGTGTCCCCACGCGGTGATCAGGCCCTATCTGGTCAATGACGCGGAGAAGGCCGACGCCCCCGCGTCCATGAAGATCGTGCCGGCCAAGGGCAAGCAGACCGCGGGACTGTATTTCACCATGCAGGTGAGCGCGCTGGACTGCACCGGCTGCGGCAGCTGCGCGAACGTGTGTCCGGCCGGGGCGCTCGACATGACGCCCATCGCCGAGGTGCCCGACACCGCCGACGCCTGGGCCTATGGGCTGGGGTTGTCCGACAAGGGCGACGTGTTCGATCCCTACACCGTCAAGGGCAGCCAGTTCCGCCGCCCGCTGCTGGAGTTCTCCGCCGCCTGCGCGGGCTGCGGCGAGACCCCCTACGCCAAGCTGCTGACCCAGCTCTACGGCGACAGGGTCTACTGGGCCAACGCCACCGGCTGCTCCCAGGCGTGGGGCTCCGCCATGCCCGGCATCCCCTATACCACCAACCCCTGCGGGCGCGGCCCGGCTTGGTCCAACTCGCTGTTTGAGAACAACGCCGAGTTCAGCCTGGGCATGCTGCTGTCCGTGCGCCAGCAACGCGAGGCTCAGAGGATGCGGCTGGAGGCGTACCGGGAGACGTGCGCCGGGGACGTGAAGGCCGCCATCGACCGGTGGTTTGAGACCTACGACGACATCGACCAAAGCGCGCCCGCCAGCCGCGCGCTGATCGACGTGTTGAAGGGACAGCACGACGACGCGGCGAAGACCATACTGCGCTATTCGGATCAGCTCGCCAAGAAGACCTTCTGGATGTTCGGCGGCGACGGCTGGGCCTACGACATCGGCTTCGGCGGGCTGGACCACGTGATCGCCAGCGGCGAGAACGTGAACATACTGATCGTGGATACCGAGGTGTACTCCAACACCGGCGGACAGTCCTCCAAGGCCACGCCGGTGGGCGCGGTGGCGCAGTTCACCGCCTCCGGCAAGAAGCGGCCCAAGAAGGACCTGGGCGGCATGCTGATGACCTACGGCAACGTGTACGTGGCCCAGGTGGCCATGGGCGCGGACAACGCCCAGCTGGTGAAGGCCATGCGCGAGGCGGAGCAGTTCAATGGCCCCAGCGTGATCATCGCCTACGCGCCCTGCCAGAGCCACGGCCTCAAGTGCGGCATGGCGAAGGTGCAGGACGAGATGAAGCGCGCCGTGGACGCGGGCTACTGGGCGCTGTACCGCTACAACCCCATGACGAAGCCCCGATTCCACCTGGATTCCAAGGCCCCCACGATGTCCTATGAGGACTTCCTCGACGGCGAGGTGCGCTACGCCTCGTTGAAGCGTACCTTCCCGGAGAACGCCAAAGCCCTGTTTGCCGAGGGCGCCCGGCTCGCCGCGGAGCGGTATGAGAAGCTGAAGAATATGTAGTATATAAAAGGGGCAGCCGCAAAACGCATGCGT
>JAFRFY010000088.1 GCA_017434085.1 Clostridia bacterium | reverse complement strand
TTAAGAAATAGTGCGGGGGATGAGGGCATCGCCCCGAAGCTAAGCACTGATTAAGGGACTTTTCACGTATGGCAGAGGCTAAAACGTCTGAAATCTCTGCCTGCTCGTAGGGGCGATGCCCTCATCGCCCGATTCCCGTCGGTTCATTTGTGCAGATTGCCCTTAGCGCAACAGCCCCTTATGTTTGCACATTTCCCCCGTTTATGCTATACTGTCTGGACGAAGGGAAATCGCAATTCAGGGGGAAAGAACACGATATGGTTGAGGTAAGGGACGTCAAAACCAAGGGCGAGCTGCGCAAGTTCGTGAACTACGTCAACGTGCTCTACAAGGACGTGCCCCAGTTCATACCGGCGATGTACGGCGACGATCTGGACGACTGGAACCCGAAGAAGAACCCGGCCTTCGAGTACTGCGAGGCCAAGTGCTTCCTCGCCTGGCGGGACGGGAAGATCGTCGGGCGCATCGGCGCGATACTGAGCCGCGCCGCCAACGAGAAGTGGCACACCAACCGCATGCGCTTTTCGCAGGTGGATTTCATCGACGATCATGAGGTCTCCGAAGCGCTGTTCAAAGCCGTGGAGGACTACGCCCGCGAGAAGGGCTGCGACGCCGTGCACGGGCCGCTGGGCTTTACCGATCTGGACCGGGAGGGCATGCTGGTCGAGGGCTTCGACGAGAAGAGCATGTTCATCACCTACTACAACTTCCCGTACTACAAGGAGCACCTGGAGCGGCTGGGCTACGTCAAGGACGTGGACTGGGTCGAGCTGCTCATCGACGTGCCCTACGACGACCGCATGGTCACGCGGCTCGACAAGCTCAGCGAGCGGGTGCAGCGGTACTCCAAGCTGCACATCGCGCCCATGCGCTCCCGCAGGGACTACGGGCCGCTCGTCGAGAAGGTGTTCGAGCTGGTCAACGAGGCCTACGTCGGCCTGTACGGCACCGTGCCACTCAACGAGCGTCAGATCAAGCGCTACGCCAAGAAGTTCATCCCCCTCATCAACCCGGATTTCGCCTGCTTCGTGCTCAATGAGAAGGATGAGCTGGTGGCCTTCGGCGTGTCCGCGCCCTCCATGGCCGACGCGCTGAAGAAGTCCAACGGGCGGCTGTTCCCGCTGGGCTGGATGGGGGTATTGAAGGCGCTCAGGGTCAACGACACGCTGGATCTGTTCCTGGTGGCCGTGACCCCCGAGTACCGCGACAAGGCCGTCAACGCCATACTGATGAACCAAATCCTCAAGGGCTGCCACAAGCTGGGCATCAAGCGCGCCGAGACGGGCCCGCAATTGGAGACCAACGAGAAGGTGCAGCATCAGTGGATGTTCTTTAACACCCGCCAGCACAAGCGCCGCCGCTGCTTCGTGAAACAACTTGTTTGAGGAGGAATTACCCATGATAAAGAGGCTTATCGCCGTGCTGCTGGCCGTCGCCCTGCTCGCGGGCGTCGCGCTGGCCGAGACCGTCGCCGACGTCAACACCTACGTGGAGCGGGCGGGCTACAAAGCCGCGTCCGTCAAGAACAAGTCCGGGCTCATCGGCTGCTGGTTCGTCGAGGGCACCGACACCGACACGCTGCAGTGGTCGGACAGGACCCGCATCTACACCGTCTCCGACAGGGCCGATACCGACCTTCGCACCCTCTACGGCGAGATCGCGGGCATGTACGACTGGGACACCTGCACCTACGCCGTGGGCGACAAGGTGCAGTTTGCCTACAACGCGCCGGAGATCACCGCCGTCAAGACCTACAAGACGCTCAACAACTACGTCAGGTACCTGGGCGAGTACCTGGAGAAGCAGCAGCCCGTCACCGCCCCCGCGAAGAAGAAGGGCCGCAGGACCTACATCCTCAACACCTCCACCAAAAAGTTCCACCTGGAGGACTGCCCCACCATCAAGCAGATGAAGAAGGCGAACAAGGAGAAGTTCACCGGCAGCCGCTCCGAGCTGATCGCCCAGGGCTACGAGCCCTGCAAGAAGTGCAATCCGTAGCGCATTATTGAAGAAAAGCGCGGCCGATCCAGGGCGGATCGGCCGCGTATTAATATTAATGTACTTTCCGCCATGGCATGGTTATGCTATAATCAGGGCGATGAAACATACAAGCAACCTGACAAGGAGCATCCTACCATGAGTAAATCCAATTTTGCCGTGTTTGTGGACCTGGAGAACGTGGGCGCGAAGGAATCGCTGCTGCTCTCCATCATCGAGAAGGTGAAGATCCGCGGGGACATACTGCTGGGCAAGGTGTACGGCTACACCGACCGCTACACCGATTTGAAGCAGTGCCTGCTGTCCAACACCTTCGCCGTGGTGCCCTCGCTGAGGTGGGGCAAGGTGCAGAAGAACAACCTGGACATCCAGCTGGTGATCGACGCCATGGAGGTGGCCTACACCAACCCGCTGATCGACAGCTTCTGCATCGTCTCCGGCGACAGCGACTACACCCCGCTGGTGGGCCGATTGAAGAGCATGGGCAAGTTCGTGCTGGGCATCAGCCGCTCGGAGGCGGCCAGCGGCATATTCGTCAACGCCTGCAACGAATTCGTGTTCCTGGAGTCCGTGGCGAAGCGCCAGCCCAAGAAGAGCAAGCGCGAGGAGCGCACCCCTCTGGACGGCGACATCAACGAGCTGGTAAGCCAGGTGGAGACCATCGTGTCCGACCAGGACGAGGAGCAGATGTACGCCAGCGAGTTGAAGGACACCCTGAACCGCCTGCGCCCCGATTTCTCCGAGCGCAGCTACGGCTGCACCACCTTCGGCAAGCTGGTGCAGCAGATCACCAAAAACTCCGAAAAGCTGACCAGCTGGATGGAGAACTCCAGCCTGATGATCGGCCTTTCCTCCGACGACGACGACGAGGGTCGGCTGGACAAGTCCAACTGGCTGCCCGCCTTCAAGCTGGCGCTGGAGCACTTCAAGGACGAGGGCTTCGACCGCGTGAACCCCTCCATACTCAAGGCCTCCATACAGACGGACTACCCCGCCTTTGAGGAAAAGCAGATCGGCTTCAAGCGGTTCAGCGACGTGATGAAGGCGCTGGAGAAGCAGGGCCTTCTGACCATCGAGATGGACGACCAGCACACCATGCTCCTGAGAATAAACTGACGCGGGAGGCCAGCATGCAGACGCAAAGCAAGCCGAAGCGGGCGTTTTTGAAGCTCCTCAAATGGCTGCTGATCCTGGCGGTCGCCAGCGTCGGCGGCTATGTGGCCTACGTGTTCATGACCTACCACCGCCTGCCGGGCACCTCGGAGCAGCACTCCAGCCGCACGGACAACCCCGCCCCGATCGAGGAAGCCTACACCGCCATCACCTGGAACCTGGGCTTCGGCGCGTTCAACCGGGATTTCTCCTCCTTCACCGACGGCGGCACGGAATCCCGGGCGCGCTCGCTGCAGCACGTGTTCGACAACCTCGTCCACTGCGTGGACCGCATCCACGCGGAATCGGCGGATTTCGTGATGCTGCAGGAGGTGGACCGCAAGTCGGACCGCGCCTGGCACGTGGACGAGGCCGAGGTCATCCGGGAGACGCTGGGGGATCGCTACCAGTCCTACTACGTGCAGAACTACAACTCGGCGTACCTGCTCATCCCGCCGAAGCATCCCGTCGGGGCGGCGAAGTCCGGGCTTTTGACGTTTTCGGACCGCGACATCTACCGCGCCGAGCGCATCAGCCTGCCCGTGGAGACCGGCTGGCGCAAGCTGCTGGACCTGGACCGCTGCTATTCCGTGTGCCACATCCCCACGGACGACGGGCGGACGCTCTGCCTGTTCAACCCGCACTTTTCCGCCTACACCGCCGATGAAACCATCCCCACCCAACAGCTCGAAATGCTGCTCGGCCACATGAAGGCGGAGTACGACAAGGGCAATTATGTGGTCGCCGGGGGCGATTTCAACATGGACCTGCTCGGCAACTCCGCCGAGGTCTTCGGCGTCGGCGGCGACGGCTGTCCCTGGGCGCGGCCCATCGACACGAGCCTCTTCCCGGAGGGGATCGCGCTGGTGGATGCCTCGGACCCCGCGCACCCCGTGCCCTCCCGCCGCAGCAGCGAGACCGGCTACGCCCCCGGGGAGACCTTCGTGGCCACGGTGGACGGCTTCATCGCCTCCGAAAACGTGGAGGTGCTGGAGTGTTACGTGGTGGACGAGGGCTTCGAGTGCTCCGACCACAACCCCGTCGTCCTCAAATTCAGGCTGAAGAGCCCCGGGCCCGCTCCGACCCCGACCGCCACACCCGAGGCTACGGAAGCGCCCGACGCCACGGCGGAACCTGAAAATACGGAGGAACCTGTCGCATGAAATGGGACTTGGGAAAGCTGTATCCGGGCTTCGACGCCCCGGAATTCATACGGGATATGGACGCCTTTGAGGCGCGGGCGAACGCCGTGTTTGAGGCGGTTAAGGCCATGGCCGTGGACGCCGGGAGCCTGGAGGGGATCATCGCAGACCTGCAGGGGCTGACGGCCCTCGCCGTCAAGACCCTCTCCTACGCCCAGCTGACCCTGGCGGCGGACGCCAACTGCGCCCCCGCCATGGCGGCGCTGACCCGGCTCAAGCCGCTCGTGAACCGGCTAAGCGAAATACACTCCGCGCTGTCTTTGAGGCTGGCCGCCGCGGAGGACCTCGAAGCAATGATCGCAGCCTCAGCGCTCCTGAGAGAGCATGCCTACTTCCTGCGCAACCTCCGGCGGGAGGCCGCCCACGTGATCGACCCTGCCCTGGAGCCCGTGGTGCTCCGCATGCAGCTCACCGGCGGCCGGGCGTGGGAGCAGCTTCGGGACCAGCTGGACGCCAACCACACGGTGACTTATACGCTGAACGGGGAGGCCGCCACGCTGCCCCTCTCCGCGGCGCGGGGCCTGGCCTACAGCCCGGACGCCGACGCGCGCCGCGCCGCCTACGAGGCCGAGCTGGCCGCCTACCCGCGCATGGCGATCCCCATGGCGGCATGCCTGAACGGCATCAAGGGCGAGGCGCTGACGCTGGCGGAGCTCAGGCACTACGACTCAGTGCTGAACATGGCCCTGGACACCGCCCGCATGGACCGCGCCACGCTGGACGCGCTGATGGCCGCCATGTGGGAGAGCCTGCCCATGTTCCGCCGCTACTTCCGCCTCAAGGCCCGCCTGCTGGACTACGGGGGCGGGCTCAAATTCTACGATCTATTCGCCCCCGTGGGCCGCATGGCCGCGGGCTACACCCCGGAGGACGCCCGGGCGATGCTGACCCGGGAGCTGGGGACGTTCAGCCCGCGCATGGCCCGCATGATCGACCGCGCCTTCGACGAAAACTGGATCGACATGTACCCCCGGGAGGGCAAGACCGGCGGCGCGTTCTGCGAGGGCGTGCACCCGCTGGGCATCAGCTACGTGCTGGCCAACTTCGAGGGCAGCTATTCCTCCGTCAGCACGCTGGCCCACGAGCTGGGCCACGCCTACCAGAACGAGTGCATGCGGGACGTCTCCATACTGATGTCCGACTATCCCATGCCCCTTGCCGAGACCGCCAGCATATTCAACGAGACCCTGCTGGCCCAGCGGATGCTGGAGGGCGCCGACCGTGACGCCCGCATCGCCCTGCTGGAGCAGCAGATCGGTGACGCCGCCCAGGTGATCGTGGATATACTGAGCCGGTTCCTGTTTGAATCCGAGGTGATCGTGCGCCGGAAGGACAGCGTGCTCACCCCGCAGGCGCTTTGCGACATCATGCTCGACGCCCAGCGCCAGACCTACGGCGACGGGCTGGACCCCGACTGCATGCACCCGTACATGTGGGCCTGCAAGAGCCACTACTACTCCCCCGACGTCCACTTCTACAACTTCCCCTACGCCTTCGGGCAGCTGTTCGCCGTGGGCTTGTACCGGCTGTACCGTCAAAGGGGCGCGGCGTTTTTGCCGGAGTATGAGAAGCTTTTACGGGACGCGGGCGCCGGCGACGTGCGGCAGGTGGCCGCGGGCGTGGGCATCGACGTGACGGACGTCGGCTTCTGGCGCGGCGCCATAGGCTTCTTTGAGGACATGCTCGGCGACCTCGAGGCGCTGACGCAATCACAATCCCGACCAGAGGGGTAATACCATGAGTTTCACCATCACACTGACCACCGTCATCGTCATGCTGCTCTACAGCGTCCCCGGCTATCTGCTGGTAAAGCTAAAGAAGATTCCACCGGAGGGCATCCCCCACTTCGCCACGTTCCTGGTCTACGTGTGCACGCCCGTTCAGATCGTGTACGCCATGCAGCAGGTGACCTATTCCCCCTACATGGCCAAATACATGGCGATTTCGCTGGCGCTGGCCATACTGCTCTCGGCGATCATGCTGGGGCTCACGTGGCTTTTCTTCCGCAAGAGGCTCGATCAGGCGCCCTGCCGTATCTGCGTGTGCGCCTCGGGGCTGGGCAACGTGGGCTTCATGGGGCTGCCGCTGTTGCAGGCGCTGATGCCGGAGTACCCGCAGATACAGTCCTTCGCCTCGATGTTCTTTTTGTCGCTGAACATCATCATGTGGTCCTTCGGCTCCTGGGTCATGACCGGCGACAGGCGCTACATGAGCGTTAAAAAGGCGCTCTTCAACCCCGCGGGCATCGCGGTGGCGGTGGGGCTCATACTGTTCTTCGGCAGGATCACGCTGCCAGGCCAGTGGGGCGGCATGGTGGAGCTCATCGGGCGCATGGCGACCCCCGTGTGCATGCTGATACTGGGCATGCGGCTGGCGCTGGTGCCCGTCAAGCCCATGTTCACAAGCCCCATACAGTACCTGACCGTGCTGCTCAAGCTGATCGCCTTCCCGCTGTTGGCGCTGGCGCTGCTCTCCCCCCTGCCGCTGGAGCGCAACTTCGTCCGGGGCGTGTACGTCATGGCCTGCACGCCGGTGGCGAACCTGGTATTGAGCTTTTCCGAGATGTTCGGCGAGGGCCAGGACGTGGCCGCCAACGTGGTATTGCTGTCCACGCTGCTCTCGATGGCCACCATCCCGCTGATGCTCTTGCTGATTTGATTGACGGAACATCCCCGTCGTGCTATAATGGTTGACAGATTTGCTTTGATTACGGAGGGATCGCACATGGAACAGCAGGTTCAAAAGAAGCGGATATTCTCGGGCATACAGCCCACGGGCAACCTGACGCTGGGCAATTACATCGGCGCGCTGCGCAATTTCAACATATTGCAGGACGAATACGACTGCCTCTACTCCATCGTGGACCTGCACGCGCTGACGGTGCGGCAGAACCCGACGGAGCTTCGCAAGGCGTGCCTGCGCACCATGGCGCTCTTCCTTGCAAGCGGCCTCGACCCAGAAAAGAACATCATCTACTTCCAGTCCCAGGTGCCCGCCCACGCGGAGCTGGGATGGATTTTGAACTGCTTTACCTACATGGGCGAGATGAGCCGCATGACCCAGTTCAAGGACAAGTCCGCCAAGCACGCGGACAACATCAACTGCGGCCTGTTCACCTACCCGGTGCTGATGGCCTCCGACATACTGCTCTACCAGACGGACCTCGTGCCCATCGGCGCGGACCAGAAGCAGCACCTGGAGATCGCCCGGGACATCGCCGCGCGCTTCGACGCCATCTACGGCGACGTGTTCGTGATCCCCGAGGGCTACTTCCCCAAGGTGGGCGCGCGGGTGATGTCCCTGCAGGAGCCCACCCGCAAGATGTCCAAGTCCGACCCGGAGGAGACCTACATCGCCATACTCGACAAGCCCGAGATCATCCGCAAAAAGCTTCGCCGCGCCGTGACCGACTGCGACAACACCGTGGTCTACGACCCCGAGAACAAGCCCGGCGTGGCGAACCTGATGAGCATCATGTCCGCGCTGACCGGCAGGAGCATGGACGACATCGGCGCCGAGTACACCGGCCAGGGCTACGGCAAGTTCAAGGACGCCGTGGCCGACAGCGTGATCGCCGTGCTGGAGCCCATCCAGAAGGAATACGAGCGCATCTCCGCCGACAAGGCCTACCTCCAGCAGGTGATGGATTCCGGCCGCGACCGCGCCTCCGCCATCGCCCACCGCACCATGCTCAAGGTGCGCAAAAAGCTGGGCATCGCGCCGTGGAAGCTGTAACATGGCGGAATTTCATCACCTCCCCGTCCTGCTGGACGAATGCCTGGACGGGCTGGACCTCCGCCCCGGCGGGACCTACCTCGACTGCACCCTGGGCGGCGCGGGGCACTCGTCGGAGATACTGAAACGGCTTTGTGGCGGCACGCTCATCGGCATCGACCGGGACGCGGACGCCATCGCCGCCGCCACGGCCCGGCTTAAAGCCGTGGAATCATCGGCGAAATTCGTCGCCCTGCGGGGCAATTTCCACGACGCCCCGGCGCTGCTTCGTTCCGCGGGCATCGACGCCGGGCTCGACGGCGTGCTGATCGATTTGGGCGTGTCGTCCCATCAGCTGGACGTGCGGGAGCGGGGGTTTTCCTACCACGACGACGCCCCTCTGGACATGCGCATGGACCAAAGCCAGAGCCTGTCCGCCCGGGAGATCGTCAACGCCTGGTCCGAGGACGACCTTACCCGCGTCCTCCGCGACTACGGCGAGGAGAAGTGGGCGCGGCAGATCGCCCGGGTGATCTGCGACCGGCGCAAGAGCGCGCCCATCGAGCGCACCGCGCAGCTGGTGTCCATCATCGACGCCGCCATCCCCAAGAAGCTTCGCCAGGGCGACGGTTCCCACCCCGCCCGGCGCACGTTCCAGGCTCTGCGCATCGCCGTCAACGACGAGCTCGAGCCGCTGGAGTCGTCCCTGCGGGCGCTCGCCGCGCTTCTGAACCCCGGCGGGCGGCTGTGCGTGATCACCTTCCACTCGCTGGAGGACCGCATCGTCAAGAACACCTTCCGCAATATGGCCGACCCCTGCACCTGCCCGAAGTCCTTCCCGGTGTGCGTCTGCGGTAAAAAGCCCGTCGTCCGCCCCGTCACCCGCAAACCCATCACCGCCTCCGACGCCGAGCTCGCCGTGAACCCGAGGGCGAGGAGCGCGAATCTCAGGATTGTTGAGAAGATTTAATGAGGAATTAGGAGTGAGGAATTAGGAATTGAGTTACCGGCTGCCGCGCAGCGTACCCTTAAGAACAACATGATTGACGCGCTTGCGCCGGGACCCCGGCATTCTATAATTCCTAATTCCTCATTCCTAATTCCTAAGTTCTCCAAAGGAGTCTCCCATGAACCACCTCACCCTCCCCACCGGTCTACTTGCGTTACCCGCTTTCTTCCCCGACGCCACCTACGGCGCGATTCGCGCGGGGGCGTTTGAGGACGTGTATGCCGCGGGGCTTCACGGCTGCGAGATGAACAGCTACCACCTGATGACCAAGCCCGGCGCGAAGCTGATCAAGTCCTTCGGCGGGCTGCACGGCTTCACCGGCTACAAAGGCGCGATACTCACCGATTCCGGCGGGTTCCAGCTCTACTCGCTGATCCACGAAAACCCCGCCTACGGGGAGATCAGGGACCGGGAGATCATATTCCGCCCCGACCAGGGCCGGGAAAAGCTGACCTTCACCCCGGAAAAGTGCATGCAGGTGCAGTTTCAGTACGGCTCGGACATCATGATGGCGCTGGACATGTGCACCCACCCGGACGACCCCATGGACGTGCAGCGCCGCAGCGTGGAGCTGACGGTGAAATGGGGGGCGCGCTGCCGGGCGGAGTTCGACAAGCTGTCCGCGAAAATGGATAAAAAGCCGTTGCTGTTCGGCATCGTGCAGGGCGGCGCGGACCCGGACCTGCGCATGGAGTGCGGACGGCGGCTGGAGGAAATCGGCTTCGACGGCTACGGCTTCGGCGGATGGCCGCTGGACCAGAACGGCAACTTCCGCCTCGATATCTTAAAAATGGCCGCCGACGCCATGCCGGACCACAAGGTCAAGTACGCCATGGGGCTGGGCAGGCCGGAGGAGATCGCCGCGCTGGCGGACATGGGCTACGGCCTGTTCGACTGCGTGATCCCCACCCGGGAGGCGCGCCACCAGCGGCTCTATACCTGGCTTCCCGGCATGGACACCCCCGAGGGCGTGCGCCGCGCCGACGGCAAATTCTATAAATTCCTGTACATACTGGACGACGCGCACCGCCGGGATGCCGCCCCGGTGGACGAACGCTGCGACTGCCTGCTGTGCAAAAACCACTCCCGCGCCTACCTTAACCACCTGTTCAAGGTGGGCGACCCCTACGCCCTGCGGCTGGCCACGGCGCACAACCTGCGCTTCTACGGGCGATTGATGGAGCTGTTGTGGCATGAATAGGGATTATCCGGAGAAGCTGCTTCAATCAAAGAAGTACCGCGACGTGTGCCCGGACACCGTGCGCCGCGTCTGGGCGGCGTGCGCGGCGCGCTACAAGAAGCCCAAGGACGCCGACAAGGCCGCCCGCGAGGCGCTGCACGGCATCACCGGGGCGTTTATGACCCCCGCCGACGCCGCCGCCTGCGCGGACAGCCTGCGCGACTGGCTTGCGCTCGACCGCCCGGACGCCCTGCTCGCCGAGGCGCTCCGGCGGCACGCCTCCACCCTGGAGCGCCTGCCGCTTTTCGCCATGGACGCGCTGTACGGGCGCATATTTGACATCACCGGCAAGCCGGGCCGCGTGCTCGACCTGGCCTGCGGCGTCAACCCGATCTACCTCGGGGCGCGGGGCATCGACACGACGGGCGTCGACATCTCCCAGTCCGCCGTCGATCTCATCAACGGCTTCGGCGCCTCCTGCGGCGCACCCGTCCGCGCGGTCTGCGCCGACCTGCTGTGCGACGGCGGCATCCCCGATGAGCGCTTCGACGTGGCGCTGATGTTCAAGGTGCTGCCCCTGCTGGAGCGCCAGCGGACCGGGGCGGCGGCACAGGTGATGGACGCCGTGAACGCCGCGTACATCGTCGCCTCGTTCCCCACCCGCACGCTGGGGGGCAGGAACGTGGGCATGGCGGGCCACTATTCCGACTGGATGGAGGCCCATCTGCCCGGCAATCGGTCCGTCGCGGGACGCTTTGAAACGGAAAACGAGCTGTTCTACATTCTGAAGGAGTTGTGACATGGCCAAGCTCTACGTGGTCGCCACGCCCATCGGCAACCTGGGCGACCTGACCCCCCGCATGCGCGAGGCGCTGGAGGCCGCCGACCTGATCGCCGCCGAGGACACCCGGGTGACGATGAAGCTGATGAACCACTTCGACCTGCACCGGCCCATGGTGTCCTGCCACCGGCACAATGAGGACGCCAAGGCTCCGCAGATCGTATCTCGCATGCTTTCGGAGGACCTGACCGTGGCGCTGACCTGCGACGCCGGCACCCCCGGCATCTCCGACCCGGGCCACCTGCTGGTGCGCGCCTGCTGGGAGGCGGGCATCCCCGTGGAGCCGGTGTGCGGTCCCTCGGCGGCGGTCACGTGCCTGTCCGCCTCGGGCTTCGACGCCCGGGAGTTCGCCTTCTACGGCTTCTTGCCCCGGGAGAAAAAGGCGCTCAACGACAAGCTGGACGCCATTCGCTGCGCCGGCGTGCCCGTGTTCGTGCTGTACGAATCCCCGCACAGGATCGTCGATCTCGCGGGCCGCATCGCCGAAAAGTGGCCGGAATGCCTGCTGTGCGTGTGCAGCGACCTCACCAAGCACTACGAGCGCATCTACCGCGGTATTGCCCCCGAGGTGCACGCGCAGCTTATGGCCAATCCCGGCGTGGAGAAGGGCGAATACTGCCTCGCCGTCGACATCTCCATGCTGCCGCCATTGGAGGCCCCCGCCGCCCGGCCCGACGCCGCCTCGTTCATGCTTGCCCTCCTGCTCGACGGCGCGGAGCTGCCGGACGCCGCCGAGGCCGCCCTTAAACAGGGTTACGCCCGCAACGACGTCTACCGCGCCCGGCTCAAGATCAGGGAGTTGTTCGAGGATTGATCGTCCCCCCTTTGATAAATCCGTGTGAAGCTATTGACTTTTTTTGCCCGATTATGTATAATGTAACCTGTTCGGAAGCCCATAGGGGCATGGTGTAATGGTAACACGTGGGTCTCCAAAACCTTTGTTGAGGGTTCGAATCCTTCTGCCCCTGCCAAAGCCGTTTGTGATCGCAAACGGCTTTATCTGTATATTCACGCAAGTGTCCGCATCATAAAAAGAAGGTACGAATATGTGTTCAAGAAGCGAGGTTCAGGCCATCATTGACGAGTTGCGCGACAGTCTGGCCGTCCTGTTCCCCCGTCAACACTTTGACATCATACTCTTCGGCTCCCATGCGCGGGATGAGGCGACGGAGGATTCGGACATCGACGTCATGTTTCTATTGGACGCTCCGCGCGAGACCATCGCGGAAAAGGGCTGGCAGATCGGTGAGATCGCCGCAAACCTCTTGTTGGCCCATGGCGTCGTCGTATCCCCCATCGTCGAAAACCGCGATTATTTCTTAAGCAACATCAATACTCTGCCGTTTTTCAGGAATATTCAGCGGGAGGGAGTGAGGATGAGTGCATAGCCATTCGCTCATCGACCTGTCAAGGTACAGAATCGCAAAATCGGCTGAAATGCTCGCCGCCGCGCAGCGCGATTTCAACGATCAAGACTATGGTTCCGCGAACAATCGCGCCTACTACTGCATCTTTCACGCCATGCGGGCCGTGCTGGCGCTGGACGGCGAGGATTATAAAAAGCACTCGGCGGTCATCGCGCGTTTTACGCTGAACTACCTGAAAACGGATATCCTTCCGCGGGACTATGGAAAGCTCATTTCAAACGCCTCCCTGATCCGCAACAGGAGCGATTATGAGGACTTTTATATCTGCCCCGTTGAAGATACCCGGCGGTTAATTGAGGGCGCATCCGATTTTCATAGCGCTGTGAAAGCTTATCTCAGTATCCGTTACGACGAAGTATCGAAATAGCATTTTATTACACATCCACCGTCTTCCCCTGCCCGATCAGGCACAGCGCGCGCTGTTTGACGGGGATTCCGGTGATGCGCTCAAGCGCGTGGGCATAGAGGCTGAGCTGGGCGCGATAGCGTTCCCGCAGGGCGTCCAGATCGTCGCTGCGGTCGGTCTTATAGTCCAGCAGCACCCACTGACCGTCCTCGATGAAGCAGCAGTCGACGGTGCCCTGCACCAGCAATTCCCCGTCCGGGAACCGGGCGTCCCCGGCCTCCCGGGAGGTGAGCGCCTCGGCGATTGTCATGGACACGTTGAAGGGCCACTCGCGCCGCACGGTCCGCGCGCGCCTGAGGCGCAGGCCCATTTCGCCGGACAGGAACCGCGCCAGCACGCCGGGGACCACGGCCTCCCGCTGGACGGGCGTCATCAGCCGCCGCGCGGCGAAGTCGTCCAGCTGCGCCGCCACGGCCTGCGTCAGCGGCCCGTCCGCCAGGCCGTCCAGCGCCTCCAGCCTGATGAGCTGCATGGCGCGGTGGTAGGCCGTGCCGCGCTCCGCGCCGGTCATGTGTCCGGCGTCCTCCGCCATGAACTGCGGGCGCTCGGTCAGCGCGGGGATGGCCTCCGGCCCCTCCAGCTCCCTGAGCAGCCCCGACGCCGTCAGCTTCAGCGGCTTGCGGGCGTCCTCCGGGTTCGGGTACTCCCAGGCCATCTGCGCCCTCAGGTCCGCGTCGGCGTATGCCTCCGGATCGGCCAGTATGCGCTCGAGGGTCTCTCCCGCCCTCACGTCGTCGGGCATCGCCCCGGGGTTCAGCGCTCCGGGGTTGATCCATTCGAGGGTGGAGTATACCTCCCGCCCATCGGCCTCCGCCGCCTGCCGCGCGGCCATGACGACGTCCAGGTGGCTGGAGGCCGCGAAGGGCACGTCCGCCAGCGCGCGCCAGCGCTTCACGGCGGCGTCGGCGTCGCGCGCCGTGCCCACCAGCACCAGCCGCTGCCGGGCGCGGGTCATCAGCACGTAGAGTATGCGCAGCTCCTCGGCGGCGTTCTCCCGCTTGCCGCGCTCGATGATGGCCGCCTGGGGCAGCGTCAGCCGCCGGGTGCGCAGCTCGGGGTCCACATACTGCATGCCCACGCCCAGGTCCCGGTGGGTCAGCAGCGGGGAGGAGGATTTCTCCACCCAGAACCGCTTGTTGAGCTGCGCCCCGAACACCACCCTGAACTCCAGGCCCTTCGACTTGTGGACGGTCATCATGCGCACCACGTCGTCGTTTTCGCCGAGCAGGTGGGCGACGTCGCCGTCGCCGCGGGCGCGCAGGTGCTCGGTGTAGCGCAAAAAGCGGGACAGCGACCCGGACTGCTCCTGGTCGAACCGGTTCGCGGAAACCACGAACTGGTCCAGGTTCGCCTGCCGCTGCGCGCCGCCGGGCAGCGCCCCCACGTAGGTGTAAAAGCCGCTCTCGTCCAGCACCAGCCGCACAAATTCGCCCAGCGACAGGCTCTCGGACTTGAGCCGCCACAGTGCGTACTGGTCAAAAAAGCGCCGAAGCGTCCGGGCGATGTCGTCGGCCTGTTCATCGGCGTAGGCCTGCGCGGCGTCGCAATAGGGCACGTTGCGATAGGCGATGCGCACGCGGGCCAGCGCGTCGGCGGACAACCCCACGACCGGGCTTCTCAGTATGCCGATCAGCTCCACGTCCAGCCGGCGGTTGTCGAGCAGCCGGAGCATCGAGAGCGTCCAGGCGACCTCCACCGATTCGTAGTAGCCCGCAGCCCCGTCGGCATAGGCGGGAATGCCCGCGGACAGCAAAATCGGCATCATCGCCGCGAAGGGAGCGGACTTCGAGCGCGTCAGTATGGCGAAATCTCTGTATCTCAGGGTGTCGTCGGCGCGCATCATGTCCCGTATGGCCCGGGCGATCAGCGCCGCCTCCAGCTCCGCGCCCTTCATCTCGGCGATGGCCTCGTCCGCCTCGCCCTCCGGGGCGGCGGCGCTCTCGATCAGCTTAATCGCCACGTCCGGCGCGTCGGAGGCAGTCTCGTCCGGGTCGCCGGGGTTCAGCCGCGCCAGCCGGTCGTAGACGATCTCCGAATCGCCGCCGGTCATGACGCGCTCAAACACCATGTTCACGAAGTCCAGTATGCCGCGGCGGGAGCGAAAATTGCGGGTCAGCGGCATCAGCCGCCCGCCCTCGCCCCGGGCGTAGGCGGCGTATTTTGCGAGAAACAGCCTCGGCTCCGCCAGCCGGAAGCGGTAGATGGACTGCTTCACGTCCCCCACCATGAACAGGTTGTCCGGCCTGCGGATGGCGGACACGATGGCCTCCTGGATGTCCGAGGTGTCCTGGTACTCGTCCACGAAGATGTAGTCGTAGCGCTCCCGGGCCAGCCGCGCGACGTCGGGGTTCTTGAGGGCGTCCAGCGTCCTGCGCTCCAGGTCGGCGTAGGTCAGCCCCGCCTGCTCGTCCTTCTTTTTGGCGTACAGCGCCCGGGCGTTCAGCGCGATTTCGGACAGCGTGCGCATCTGCCCGGACAGCCGCCGGGCGTCCTCCCGGGCGGTCGTGAGCGGCAGCTGGGTGATGCGCGCCTCCGCGAGCGCCCGCTTGGCGGCGTCCCGCAGGCGCTTCACCGCCTCCGCCGCGTCGGGGTCGCTCTGCCTGTCCTTCCGGGCGGTGGTGAGCTTGAATTCGGCGATGCCCCGGGAGAGCTGATCGTAATCGTCCTGCCCTTGAAGCTCCCTGAGCGCGGCGATGTCCAGCCGCAGGGCGTTGTCGTAGCTTACCGGGCAGCCGGTCACGTTCAGCGCCTGCTTGAGCTGCACCACCGCGGTGCCGATGCAGCGCCGGGCGGCGTCCTTCAATTCGTCCTGCCAGAGGGCCAGGGCGTCGTCGTCGCAGCGTATGGCGCGCGCGAGCCACGCTTCGGGGTCCGGGCGGTCCTCCAGGCGGTCAAAAAGCGCCTCCGCCGCGGCGCGCACGCCGGAGGGGCCGCGGCCGTAGTCCAGCGCCAGCAGGTCCTCCCCCGGATGCGCCGGGGCGGGGCCGTCCTCCGCGGGGTCGGCGTCCGGCGCGGCGCCGGTGTAGGCCGCCTCCAGCGCCTCGTCCAGCGCGGCCTGACGCAGGCGGTCGGACAGGGCGT
>JAFRFY010000087.1 GCA_017434085.1 Clostridia bacterium | reverse complement strand
GCGTCCGCGCAAGCGGGCCGCCGGCAGCGCCGCGCTGGCATCCGAAGGATGCGCGCGGGCTGGTCGCGCCTGCCGTAGGCAGTGGCGCGACTGCTGTCCAGGGGAGCTGTCGCCGACGAAGTCGGTGACTGAGAGGTCGTTCTCCCACAACTTTCCGTGAAGAGTCTTTATATCAGTCATCCCCTCGAAAAGTTAAACGTATAGAACGCGCGCTGGACGGGGGCAGGGGTGGTGAGCTCTATGCGGAAAAGGCCGCTGTCGAGCGGGGAAAAGGTCATATTGAGCTGGCCCTCCCAGCCGAAATCCACGGGGCCGAGCCGCAGGCCGCCGGAGATCATCTCGGGCTTTACGGGGGTATGGAATTTGAAACAGATCACCGAGGCCTCCGACAGGTCGAAGGCGTCCACCAGACGGAGCACGGCGTCCGGGCGCTGCACCAGGGCGGTGCGCTGGTAGGAGCGCAGCAGGCCCGGCGTCCAGGCGTGGGTCAGGTCGATGGTCATGGTGTCGCGGTCGGGTTTTAAGTCGTAATCGGCCACGCAGTCGGGCTCGGGGAGATCGAGCTGCGCCCGGCCGCCGATGGCGGGCAGGTTCAGCGCGCCGATATCCTCGATGAGCACCGGCTCCCCCTCGCAAAACAGCGTCAGCCCCCCGGCGTTGGCGCGTCCGCCGCCGGTGTGCATGCATAAGGTCATGCCGCTGAAACGGGAGACCATCACCCGGTTGCGGGGCGTGGCGGCGCACTTGATGCGCGGGGGCTTGCGGGTCTCCGCCTCCAGCATGGCCTGGCAGGACAGGTCCATAAGCCGCCCGGTCAGCGTGGCGGAGGGGACGTGCCTTGCCCGATGCAGGTGCGCGCCCAGCGCGGTGAGGGCGTCGTCGTTGGCGGCGAGGCCCACGCGGAAAAGCTCCGCCCCGGACACCTCGGGCTGCATGCCCGGCCCCGCCGGGTCGCAGAAGTACGCGCCCGCCAGCCAGGGGTAGAGCAGCTGGTCGAGCCAGTCCGGGGTGGGGTAGGCGGGGGTCAGGTCCAGCTGGCCCCGGGTGAGCTTGCGCAGCAGCGTCGCCAGGTCGGTGATCGCGCCGGTGTCGGCGGCGGCGTCCTCCAGGGCCTCGACGCGGTCCTGCCGCGCGGTCACGGCCTGGTCGATCATCCGCAGCGCCTGCTTGAGTATGGCGTTGCGCCGCTGCTCGCTGGTCTCCAGCAGTATCGCCGACAGCAGTATGTCCGCGAGTATCGACAGCGGTCTGCGCCCCCGGCCCCGCATGAAGCGGTAGTCCTCGTGGGCCAGGAACGGGGAGAACACCCGCCGCCGCGCCTCGTAGAGCAGCTTGCCCGACACCCGGGAGGTCAGCCGGTCGCCGAGGGCGCGGCTCGTCCACCCGAGCAGCATCAGCGTCTCGGCGCACTGGAAGTCGATGTCCGGGTGGGCGTCGTCGTCAAACGGGGAAAGCGCGGGGTTTTCCGACCAGCGGGATTCCTCCACGATCATGCCCGCCAGGTCGATCATCCGCCGAAGCGCCGCGTCGTCCGGCTCCGTTACGATCAGCGCCTCCAGGCATTGCCGCCGCGCGCGCTGGAGGGTCAGGTAGGCCGCGGGGTCCTTCAAGCGCTCTGAGATCGGCATGCCCGGCAGCTCCCGCCGCATGGCGCGCATGGCCGCCTCCGTGAGCTCCGGCCGCGCCGCGCCCTGCTGCCTCGGCGAGGGCAGCGCCTCCGGGCGCGACAGCGACGCCAGCACAGTATATCCGCGATAGAACATGGCGCGACACCTCCGGCATGGCCCCAGGAAAAAGGGGGAAATAATCTATTGCAATCTGCGTAATACTTGCTTCGTTAATGGCGGGCGATGAGGGCATCGCCCCTACGGGTCGCATCTTGTAGGGGCGATGCCCTCATCGCCCAAACCTGTTATTGCAGCTTGCTATCATTATATAGCGTATGACGTGCTCCGGCCGAGGATCAGGTCGATGCGGCGGTCCTTGAGGCGGTTCAGCGTCTCGATCTTCCAGCCGGGATAGTCATATCCCAGGTTCTCGTAGTCGAAGGTTTTGAGGTTGACCAGGGTGGATTTGAGCCGCGGCGTCATAGGCCAGGTCGGCCCCCGCGCCGTCATAGGCCAGGTCGGCCGCCGCGCCGTTGAACGGGCTGCGGTACAGGCTGACGTCCTCCCACGTCAGCGGGCTGTCCGCCCGCTTCATCCAGAAGGCGTCCATGAGGGAGGCGCAATGGGTGAAGTCGATGAAGGCCGGGCGGTCGATAAGCCTCCACGCCCGCATCGGCCGACGGAGCTGCCCCCTGCGTTTGGCGACCTGCCGGCTTTCGATCCATTCGTCCGGCGAGGTAAAGCCATACGGGAGAAAGCCGCCGTGCCGCTCGATGACGCTGAACGCGGTATACCCGCCGAGGGTCCGCACACCCTCCAGCGTGAGCACGCGACGGTCCTTGTTCATGAGGAGGAATGCGTCGCCCATGTCGCGCCTCTCCTTCCCATTTGCTTTTGCGCAGAGGTGGGGCGCTTTGCCATTATGCCTCCGTATACTTCGCGCGCTCGCCGCCCACCAGCATCGGGCGGGTTCGCGCGGCGGTGACGCGGGCGTGGCCGATCTGACCGACGGACAGGCGCACGGGCACGGCCACGCGCCTGAGGTGCATGCCGATCAGGGTCTGGCCCACGTCGAGTCCGGCGTCGGCGGATACGGAGAGCACGGCCACGGGGTCCGCCATGGCTTTCCAGGCGCTGGTGGCCAGGGCGCCGCCGGCCTTGGGCTGGGGCACCACGCACACGGCCTCATAGCCCCGGGCCTCCGCGGCTGCGCGCTCCATGATCAGGGCGCGGTTCAGGTGCTCGCAGCACTGGAAGGCGACGTCGAAGCCGTGCTTTTTCGCCATGTCCAGCGCGGCGCGGGATACCGCCTCGCCCAGCTCATAGGTGGAATTGTGGCCGATCACGCCGCCCGCGATCTCGGAGGAGCTGCCCCCGATCACCATCAGCTTCACGGGGCGCAGGCCTGCCCGTTCGGCGTTCAGCAGCTCTTCGATCGCTTCACAGGTCTGGGAATAGACTTCATCTGTCAGCATAATTGCCTCCTAAGCATGGATGTTCATGAATGTGTAGGCGCCGACGGACACCGCCACCGCCAGGTTCAACGAGTCGATCTCGTTTGACTGGGGGATGAGCACGCTCTGCCCCAGTTCGGCGAAGCGCGGCGGCAGGCCGGTCTGCTCGTTGCCGAAGACCAGCGAAAACGGCATAACGGCGGCGCGGGCCACGGCGTTTAACGGCTTCGCGCCGTCCAGCATGAAGGGGTAGAGCGCACGGTCCGGGAACTCGGCGCGGTAGGCGTCGAAATCGTCGTAGACCCTGACCCGCAGCTTGAAGAACGCGCCCATGGAAGCCCGGAGCACGTGGGGGTCGAACACGTCCACGCAGGGCTTCACCACCGCCACGTCCCGCACGCCGAAGCCCAGCAGCGAGCGCATGGCCGTGCCCGCGTTGCCCGCGTCGGAGATCTGGCACAGCACCGCGTGGTTGAGGGCCGGGTCGAGGGCGCAGTCGTACTTGTTGAACACCAGCCCGGCGTAGCAGTTGTCCTTTTTGGATTCCCGCCGGAGCACCCGCTCGGCCAGCTCCTCCCGCACGCCCAGCGCCGCGCACCGCGCGCGCAGCTTGATAACGCCCTCGTTTTCAAGCCCCTGGGGGTGCAACAGGAGCCGCGATGCGCAGCCGGGCCGCGCCTCCAGAAGCATCAGCGACGGAAACACCCCCAGCTGGTAGCTGTAGGGCAGCTTTCGGGAATACGGTTCGAGCTTGGGCATAATACACCTCGGGTTTGGATTATAATGAATGAGGAGCTCCTACTGCCTACTCCCTCTAATCGTTATACCTCAGCCACCCCCGCAAATAATCCCGCATGGCCTTGGAGTGGGTCTCCATGGGGAAGTGGCCGGCGGAGCGGATGTTATGCGTCTCGGCGTCGGGCAGCAGGGCGGACATCTGCGCCTGCCGCGCGTCGTCAAGCAGGGGGTCCATGCGGCCCACCAGCGCCATGGTGGGGCAAAAGCCCATGCCCTGGCTGGGCGGGTTGACGGCGCTTTGCAGCATCTTTTCAAACGTGCGCCGCATGCCGGGGCGCAGCAGGGGCTTGCGCATGCGGTCCACGATGTAGTCGTCCATGGGGTAGCCGGCGTAGTGCTCGATCAGCCTGTGGAAGCGCTGGGGATTGGCGATGTGCACGTCGTACCAGCGGCCCGGGTCGCCGCGGCCCTCCGCGACGGGCAGCGTGAACGTGGGGCAGACGTGGACCTGGGACTTCACGCTGTCCGGGTACATGGCGGCCATGCGCAGTATCGTCGCGCAGGCCGAGCCGTGGCCCATCAGGTGCCACATGGACATCGGGGCGTCGGTGTCCCGGTCCACATGGTCCAGTATGCCCCAGAGCATATTGGCCTTTACGCTCTGGGCCTGGGGGGCCTCGGCGTCGCTCAGCCCGAAGCCCGGCAGGTCCGCCAGCACGCACAGGCATTGAAGCTCCGTCAGCTCCGGCAGCAGCTTGCGCCAGTGGAAGGTGTTGATCAGCGGCGAGGACAGAAACAGCATGCGGTTCTTCACCGCGTCCTCCGGCTTCGCCAGCCTGAAATGCACGCGCAGGCCCGAAAAGGCCAGATAACGGCTCTCCTCGATCAAGCGCGACGCCTCCAATGCTTTTGTAATCGGTATAATTTTACCATATCGCGCCCCGTTTGGCAATAAATCAGACCGAAACGCGCAGAATCTTCATGGTAATAACCATGTAAATTGACTTGTCGGAACCGGCGAACTATGGTATATTATAAAGTACGGCAGAAATGCACGGGCGCAAAGGGCGCATCGGAGGTGGGTTTTATGCCGATATATGATTTTAAGTGCGACAAATGCAATCATCGCTTTGAGTTATTCACGTCGATTTCCCGGAGGAGCCAGGCGTCCTGCCCCAAGTGCGGCGGACCCGTATCGCGGGTGTACGAGGGCAAGTGGTCCATGGGCGTAAAGCCCACGGCGGGCTCGGGCCAGGGCGGATGCAGCTGCGGCGGCAACTGCTCCGGCTGCGCGGGGTGCGGGCGATGAGGGCATCGCCCCTACAACAGCGTGCGGTCCGCAGGGCGGGCGATGAGGGCATCGCCCCTACATCAGCGTGCGGTCCGCGGGGTGCGGGCGATGAGGGCATCGCCCCTACATCAGCGCGTCATCCGTAGGGGCGATCCCCTGATCGCCCGCCGGACCGAACCGTCGCGGCGCGGGAAATCATCTGTTCAATTTGAAGGGAGCCGTTTGGCATAATGAAGGAAAAGCTGCGAATCATCGGCGGGGCCCACCTGGAGGGCGAGGTCATGGTGTCCGGCGGCAAGAACGCCGCCGTGGCCATCATTCCCGCGGCCCTGCTGGCCGATTCCCCCTCGGTGATCGAAAACGTCCCCGACATCGACGACGTGCACGTGCTCATAGAGATCATGCGCTATCTGGGCGCGGAGGTCGAGTTTGAGGACAACGTGCTCAGGGTCGATCCCCGCCAGGTGGACAAGTTCAACCCGCCCTACGAGCTGGCCAGCCGCATGCGCGCGTCCTACTACCTCGCGCCGGTGCTGCTGGGCAACTTCATGCGGGCCGACGTGCCGCTGCCCGGCGGCTGCGACCTGGGCCTTCGCCCCATCGACCAGACCCTGAAGGGCATGCGCGCGCTGGGCGTCACGGTGGAGATCGAGGGCGGCGTGCTGGTGGCCGAGGCCGAGGAGATGGTGGGCTCGGACATCTTCCTGGAGATGCCCTCCGTGGGCGCGACGGTGAACTCCATGCTCACGGCGGTGTCCGCCGGGGGCACCACCTGCATCCACAACGCGGCCAAGGAGCCGCACATCGTCGATCTGGCCAACTTTTTGAACAGCATGGGCGCGTCGGTCAAGGGCGCGGGCACGGACGTCATACGCATCCGCGGCGGGCGGCACCTGCACGGGGCCAACTACACCGTGGTGCCGGATCAGATCGAGACCGGCACGCTGATGATCGCCGCGGCGGCCACCGGCGGCGACGTGCTGATCACCGGGGCCATCCCCACCCACATGGAGGCGCTGTCCGCAAAGCTTTTGGAGATGGGCGTGCACGTCACCTCGGAGGACGATCAGATCCGGGTGCGCTCCAACCAGATCTTCCGCGCCGTGAACGTCAAGACCCAGGGCTATCCCGGCTTCCCCACGGACCTGCAGCAGCCGCTGAGCGCGCTTCTGACCGTCGCAAACGGCACGTCCATCGTCACCGAGACCATATTCGAGTCCCGGTTCAAGTTCCTGGACGAGCTTCGCAAGATGGGGGCCAACACCCGCGTCATAGAGACCACCGCCATCATCACCGGCGTGGATCACCTCTCGGGGGCCCGCGTCAACGCCACCGACCTGCGGGCCGGCGCGGCCATGGTGATCGCGGCGCTGATGGCCGAGGGCACCACCGAGATCTCCAACATCAGCCACCTGATGCGCGGCTACGAGCACATCGACCGCAAGCTGCGGGGCCTGGGGGCCGATATCGAGCTGATTTGAGGCCGGGTTGACGCTATTTATACCGTGAATATAACAAAATCGACCCGCTTCGACGTTATTTTCACGAAAAACCCGGTTGTATTTATTGGTAATCCGTGGTATAATGAGACTTGGTAGAGCATGACCGGCGTTTTCGCCGGTTGTGAGGTTTATAGCCTTGATGGAATGAACAGAGCTGCCGCCGATCTTCGGCGGCGTGTTTTTGGGGCATGTCCCCGCGAGCACAAGCTGTCTTTGGAGGGATTCAATGCCGGGGCGTTCGATGCCGGTGAGGGAAGCCAGGGAAATTGCACAGAGGATCGCACAGGAAATGCAGGTGGAACTGGTCGATGTGGAGCTCGTGAAGGAGCCGGCCGGCCATTTCCTGCGCTTTTATGTTGATCGGCCCGACGGCATCGCCCTCAACGACCTGGAGGCGTTCCACAGGCGCATACTGCCGCTGGTGGAGCGCGTGGAATACGATTACATGGAGGTTTCCTCCCCCGGCGCGGACCGGCCGCTCAAGACCGAGCGGGACTTCGAGAAGGCCCGGGACACCCTGGTGGAGTTAAAGACCTACCGCGCCGTCAACGGGCAGAAGCTGTTCATCGGCACCCTCGTGGGGCTGGAGGGGGACGAGATCGTCATCGCTGACGCGGCGGGCGGCGAGATGCGGTTTGACCGCAAGGCCGTGGCCGTGGTCAGGCCCCTGATCGAATTTGACGAGGAGGACCTGCAGGACGACGCGCCCGCGAAGTAACCTCCGCAAAAGCTATCACTGTATTAAAGGAGGAGGAATTCCCCATGGCAAACGGCGGAATTGATTCCAACGAGTTTTTCAGCGCCCTGGACGCGCTGAGCAAGGAGCGCCGCATCGACAAGCAGCGCCTGTATGACGCCATTGAGCAGGCGTTGATCTCCGCATATAAAAAGAACTTCGGCAAAAACGCCAACGTGCGCGCCACCATCGACCCCCAGAAGGGCATGGTGGAGGTGCTCTCCCGCAAGACCGTGGTGGAGACCGTGGAGGACGCCCAGACCGAGATGTCCCTGGAGGAGGCCCGCGCCATACAGCCCCGCTACGAGGTGGGGGACCTGGTGGAGGTGCAGGTGACGCCCAAGGACTTCGGGCGTATCGCGGCGCAGACCGCCAAGCAGGTGGTCGTGCAGCACCTCAGGGAGGCCGAGCGCGGCGAGATCTACGAGGAGTACAGCCAGAAGGAAAACGAGATACTCACCGCCATCGTGCAGCGCATCGAGAACAGGACCGCCTACGTGGAGCTGGGCCGCACCGAGGGGCTCCTGGAGCCCGGCCAGCAGATGCCCACGGAGGAGCTCAGCATCAACGACCGCATCAAGGTGTACGTGCTGGAGGTCTCCCGCATGGGCCGCGGCCCGCAGGTGATCGTGTCCCGCACCCATCCCGGGCTGGTCAAGCGGCTGTTTGAATTGGAGGTGCCCGAGATCGTGTCCGGCGTGGTGCAGATCAAGTCCATCGCCCGCGAGGCCGGCTTCCGCACCAAGATGGCCGTCATGTCCAACGACCCGCTCATCGACGCCGTGGGCTCCTGCGTGGGTCCCCGGGGCATGCGCGTGGAGAACGTGGTCAACGAATTGAAGACCGAGAAGATCGACATCGTCAAGTATTCCGCCGACCCGGCGGAGTACATCGCCAACGCATTGAACCCCGCCCGGGTGCTCAGCGTGTTCGTGGCGGAGAACGAAAAGTCCGCCGCCGTGGTGGTGCCGGACAACCAGCTGTCGCTGGCCATCGGCAAGGAGGGCCAGAACGCCCGCCTGGCCGCCAAGCTGACCGGCTGGAAGATCGATATCAAGAGCCAGAGCCAGGTGGAGGCCGACATGGAGCAGGCCGCCGCGGCACAGTCCGCGCAGGCGGCTGAAAGCGAGGAAATCTGATGCCGATGAAGCCGCGCAAGATCCCCATGCGCATGTGCGTGGGCTGCCGCGAGATGAAGCCCAAGATGGCGCTTCTGCGCGTGGTGAAGCCCCAGGACGGCGAGGCCCACATCGATCGCGTGGGCAAGGCCCCGGGCCGGGGCGCCTACGTGTGCGACGACGTGGAGTGCCTGCGCAAAGCCCGCAAGAGCAGGGCGCTGGAGCGGGCGTTGGACTGCAGGATCGACGCGGCGGTATTCGACGCGCTGGAGGCGCAGATCGGCCATGAATGACCGGGCGCTTAAAATGCTCGGGCTGTGCGCCCGGGCGGGAAAAGTGATCACCGGCGAAAAGGCCGTGGTCCAGGCCGTAAGGGCCGGGAGCTGCTATGTCGTCCTCATGGACGAAGGCGTCGCCAAAAACGGGGACAAGGCCGTGTCGCAGGCCTGCGAAGGCCGCGGTGTGCCGCTGTTGCGCGTCGAGCCGGGCCGCCTGGGCGACGCCATCGGCAGGCCCGGGCGCATGGCCGTGGGGGTCACCGATCCGGGCATGGCCGGACGGATAATGGAATTATCACACTTGGGGGTGCAGTAAGGGAATGACCAAAGTCAGGGTTCAGGACGTCACCAGGGAATTGAGCGCGAACACCGGCAGGATGCTGGAGAACGTGACGCGCATGCGCAAGCAGTCGCTGGAAATGCTCAATTCGCTGCGCAGGATTTCGGAAGGATTTGTCCGCGAGGAAAAGGAGCGCAAGGAGCGCGAGGCCAAGGAGGCGCTGAGCAAGCAGTACGCGGCCAGCGCGACCTTCATGACCGCCTATTCCAGCGAGCAGGTGCCGGATATCCCCGCTGCGCCCGTCGTTGAGGAGAAAAAGGAGCGCGCGCCGGAGGTCGAGGCCAGGCAGCCCGCCGCCGAGCAAAAGAGCGCGCCCGCAAAGAGCGCGGAGCGCCCGTTCCGCGCGCCGCAGCCGGGCCAGCCGCG
>JAFRFY010000086.1 GCA_017434085.1 Clostridia bacterium | reverse complement strand
GGGCGTGGAAACGCCATAATAGACGTCATAGCCGGGGATCATCACAACGCGGATGCCAAGATCGGCGGCGAGTTCGATCGACCTCTTGGCGATTTCAATGCCGCGGGAGCACAGGAATGCGTCTTCATTGCCGAGAGAATAGCGTGTCAGCGCGCTGGCGTTGAGCGTACCGAACGGCATGCTGAGCTCTTCGGTCAGGCGTCTGAGTTCGATGCGCTCTGCCATGCTGCTGTAAACTCTGGCGATTCTCTCTTCCGTAGCGTCAATGGAGAGCTCGACAAAGTCATAGCCGGCCTGCTTTGCGATCGAGAGCTTTTCACGCCAAGAGAGCGCAGGCATAGCCTTTTCGTATAATCCAAGCTGATAGGCTTTCATATGTTCCTCCGACCTTATCAGATATCCAGCGCAGCGTGGTGGCCCTGATAGGTGGCCTTGGTGATGGTGCCGACCGCGTTGGCATCGCCGATCACACGCACCCAGGGCGCACAGTCGTAGAGCTCCTGCGCCACATTCCAGCGGGGGCGCTGACCCAACGCGCAGATGACCGTCGTGCCGGGGACGAGCACTTTTTCACCCGCCCTGGTCTCGCACCAAATGCCCTCTTTGGTGACCTCTAGGCCCTTGTAACCGGTGTGCACGGTGCAGAGCTTGTTGAGCTTCTCCAGCAACAGCGGGCGCTGACGGATGACGGAGTCCAGCGCCACGTCGTCGCGCATCTCCACGAGGTGGACTTGTTTTCCCTCCATGCCCATGTGAATCGCGCACTCCACGCCGGAGATGCCGCCGCCGAAGACCACAACACTGTCGGTGATGGGCTTTTCGTGCTTGTACTGGTCGTTGACCAGGATCACGTTCTCGCCGTCCAGACCGGGGATCGGCGGGCGCAGCGGGGAGGAACCGGCCGCGATGATGATGGCGTCGGGCTTGTAGGACTCCGCAAACTCCTTCGTGACCTCCTGACCGGTGACGATCTTCGCTCCGGCCTTCTCGGCCAGGAGCTTGTAGGTCTCGCCAAGCTTGTACATCTCCTGCTTGAAGGGGAGCACTTCCTCACTCTTGAGGATGCCGCCCACGCGATCTTCCTTCTCGCAGAGCAGCACGTCATGGCCTCTGCGGGCTGCGGTATAAGCGGCATACAGACCGCCGGGGCCTCCGCCCACGACCAGGACGCGCTTTTTCACGGGCGCGGGCGTGATCTCCATGCCCTCGTCCTCGCGGCCGATGATGGGATTGATGGCGCATCTTCTGGTGCCGGTGGCCGCGCGCTCGGACATGCAGACAAAGCAGCGCATGCAGTGGACGATCTCGTCGTCCCGGTTCTCCATGACCTTCTGGGGCAGGAAAGGATCGGCCAGCAGCTGACGGCCCATCTCCACGATATCCGCCTTGCCGGAGGCGATGATCTCCTCCATCTGCGCGGGGTCACTCAGGCCGCCGATGGTGGCCACGGGTATGGAGACGTGCTTCTTGATCTCAGCCGCCAGATACACGTTGCGGCCGTGCTCCTCGAACATGCTCGGGTGGGTGATGCCGAAGGTGCGCTGATAGGTGCCCGCGGTCACGTGCAGCAGATCCACATAGGGCTCGAGGATCTTGGCGATCTTGACGCCCTCGTCCAGGTCATAGCCCTCGGGGACGAACTCCGCGCCGGAGAGGCGGAACTCGATGGGGAAGCCGGGGCCGACCGCGGCGCGGACGGCCTTCAGCACCTCGATGGCGAGGCGGCAGCGATTCTCGGTGGAGCCGCCGTACTCGTCGGTGCGGTGGTTGAACATGGGGGACAGGAACTGGTTGATGAGCCAGCCGTGGCCGCCGTGGACCATCAGCATCTCAAAGCCCGCCCGTTTGCAGAGGCCCGCCACATGGCCGTAGGCCGCGACGATCTCGGCGATCATTTCCTTGCTCATGGCCTTGTAGGGCACGCCGTCAGCCCGCACGCCGTCATCGGCGCTCCACTGGTTCAGGCCGTGCTGCTTGTTCTTGTCGGTCATATAGGTGCCGGCGAACATGCCGGAGTGGCTCAGCTCCGCGCTGGGAATGGCGCCGTGGCGGCGGATCGCGTCCGCGGCATAGGTAGCCTTGGGGAGAGAATTCAAAATGCTCTCGTCCAGACGATAGGCGTGGCTGCCGTCGCTGGGGTGCACCATCAGCTCGCTGATGGTGACCGCCGCGCAGCCGCCCTTGGCGCGGTATTCGTAGAAGGCTTGGGACTTGGGGCCGATACAGCCGTCAAGCTCGATGTCCGTGCCGCCCATGGGGGTGGAGAACATGCGGTTGCGATACCAGACGTTGCCGATGCGGATCGGCTTGCAGAGATGCGGATATTTGCGTTCCACGTTTTCGTCCTCTTTATGTATTGGAAAGTGTGTAATAGTCGATTTCGTTGATCTCACGATTGGC
>JAFRFY010000085.1 GCA_017434085.1 Clostridia bacterium | reverse complement strand
GCCGCGGAGGCGCAGGCCGGCGCCGCGCAGGGCGCCGCGGTGGAGGTCCAGGCCCCGGAGACGTCCGAAAAACAGGTCGCCGAGGCGGCTGCCGCGGCCCCCGCGACCATCGTGCTGGGGGTGCGGGAGCGCTACGCCATTCCGGGCATGGAGGGCGCGGTATTCTCCAGCGCCAACAAGAAGATCGCCGCGGTCACCCCCGCGGGCGTCGTCCGGGGCAAGAAGAAGGGCCGCACCAGGGTGGTGGCGGTCCGGGGCGCCGAGACGGTGACGTACACCGTGCAGGTGAAGAAGGCCCCGAAGAAGATATCATTCGCCAAAAAGAAGCTGACGCTGTGCTTCGATCCCGGGCGGAATTTCGGGGAGCAGCGGGTGCTCAAGCCGAAGCTTACAAAGGGCAGCAGCTCGAGGATTACATACTACGGCTACGATCCGAAGGTCGTGTCCGTGTCGGCGGAGGGCTTGCTGACCGCCGTGGGCATCGGCACCACCCGGGTGACGGCCAGGACCTACAATAAGAAGAAGGCGAGGATCACCGTGCGGGTGAAGCTCGCGCCGGGCGCGTCCGCGACGGAGACCCCGGTCCCCATCGCCGCCTCCCTCGCCATGGGCAAGGGGGAGCGGAGCATACCGCTGTTGGGGGCCGCGGACGTCAACACCGTGTGCGGCGGGGTCAAGTTCACCTCCACCAACAAAAAGGTCGCCACCGTCGGCCCGCTGGGCGTGGTGAAGGCACGGAAGGCCGGCAAGGCCACCATACGCATCAAGGGCGCCAACGGCAGCAGCGTCAACGTCAAAATCAGGGTGTACAAGGCGCCGAGCAAGGTGACGCTGAACACCAGCAAGCTGACGATGGATGAATACACGAGCGTGAGGCTCACCGCCAAGCTGCCCAAGGGCCAGGCCGGGGCGGTGGGGTTCAAGTCCGCCAACCCGGCCGTCGCCCAGGTGGACGCCACCGGCCTGGTGACCGCCGTCGGCGTGGGCAAGGCGGTGATCACCGCGTCCACCTACAACGGCAAAAAGGCGAAGTGCATCGTGAAGGTGTCGCCCGTCACGCTGGAGATCCGCATGGCGGACGTGGCCCGCTGCGCCACCGGCAGGACCACCGTGTTCCCCATAGAGGTCGTGACCTCCGCCGGGGAGACCTTCACCGGCCCGGTGAGCGTCACCATCGATCCCGCCGACGTCGCCGCCTATGAAAACGGCAGGCTCCGGGGCCTGCGCGGCGGCCAGACCGCCCAGATGACCGTCAAGGCCAGCGAGACCACGCGGTCGTGCGCCGTGATCGTCGAGGACAGCGACAACGCCCGCCCGGTACTGGCCATCGCCCATCGTGGCAGCGTCCACTGGCCGGAGAACACGCTGGAGGCGTTCCGCTATTTCGCCACCACCGGCGCCGACGCCGTGGAGCTGGACGTGCGCTCCACCTCCGACGGCGTGCAGGCGGTGCTGCACGACGCGACCTACTATTCCAACGGCGTGCAGCACAGCGTGGCCAGCGAGACCTATGAGACCGTCAAGGCGCTGTTCCCCTCCGTGTGCACGCTGGACGAGGCGCTGGATGTGATCGACAAGTCGGAGCGGGACATCTTCCTGAATCTCAAGGACACCGCGGACGGCGCGAAGTGCGCCCAGGCCGTGCGCGCCCACGGGCTCCAGTCCCGGACGGTGTACTTCTGCGGCCTGGACCAGCTGCTCACGCAGGTCTACGAGGCGGATTCCTCCGCGAAGCTGGGCTATTCCCTGGGCTCCGGCGTGGTCTCCACGGGCCAGGAGCTGGACGACAAGGTCAAGGCCCTGCACATAAGCTACATCATGCCCCACAAGTCCCTCGTAGACCAGGCGCTCATCGATTACTGGCACGAGCGCAAGTACAAGGTGTGCGCGTGGACCGTCAACGACAAGGACGCCATGCGCGCGATGTGCGACATGGGCATAGACGGCATACTGACCGACTATCCCGAGTACTGCGTCGAGGCGCGGGCGCGGGGTTAAACTTCGGCAAAGCCGATTGACGAAAGCCGGGGGATGGTGCTATAATGGTTTTCGTCGATGACAAAGAGGAGTAGTTCGCGCAATTCCCCACAGAGAGGGCGGCCCGCAGGCTGAAAGGCGGCCCGGAACCCTGGCGGACGAAGGTCGCTTTGGAGACGGGCGGGCGAACGGATTAACCCGCCGGGGCGCGCCCCTTAACGCGCAAAGAGGCCATGAAACATGGCGAATAAGGTGGTACCGCGGAGCATTCCGCCCTTGTGTGGGCAGATGCTCCGCGTTTTTTACCGTGAAAGAGGTGATAATATGTCGGGAGAGCACAGGCGTTTTGGCGGCTTTATGCTTCCGGCCATCGTCGTGATCGCCGGGGTCGTTTACGCGCTGGGCGCAGCGCAGAACGGGATGCTGAGCGCGGCGCGGCTCAGGCCCGTCAACTGGGCGGGGCTTGGGCTGATGGCCGCGGGCGTCGCCGCCGCCTTCATGAAAAGGCCGATGGTGAAGCTCATGGGCGTGCTGGCCTGCGGCGTCGGCGCGATACTGGTGATCTGTCTATAATGCAAGGGGGATAAATCAATGGAGAACAAAAGGGAATTCACGATGGAAAAGGTGTTCCAGCCCAGCCAGGTGGAGGGCCGGATCTATGAGATGTGGGAAAATTCCGGCGCGTTTCAGCCGGTGAAGGACGAGAGCCGCAGGCCGTTCGTGATCGTCATGCCGCCGCCGAACATCACCGGGCAGCTGCACATCGGCCACGCCCTGGACGAAATGCCCCAGGACGTGCTCATACGCTACCACCGCATGAAGGGCGACCCGACGCTGTGGGTGCCGGGCACCGACCACGCTGCCATCGCTACCGAGGTCAAGGTGGTGGACGCCCTGCGCAAGGAGGGCCTGACCAAGCAGATGGTGGGCCGCGAGAAGTTCCTGGAGCGCACCTGGGCGTGGAAGAAGGAGTACGGCGGGCGGATCGTTAAACAGCTTCGCAAGCTGGGCGTGTCCTGCGACTGGACCCGCGAGCGCTTCACCATGGACGACGGCCTGTCCCGCGCCGTGCGGGAGACCTTCGTGCGCCTGTACGAAAAGGACCTGATCTACCGCGGCAGCCGCATGATCAACTGGTGCCCCTGCTGCGAGACCTCGCTGTCCGACGCCGAGGTGGAATACGAGGCCAAGGACGGCCACTTCTGGCACATACTCTACCCGGTCAAGGAGACCGGCGAGCTGCTGGAGCTGGCCACCACCCGCCCGGAGACCATGCTGGGCGATACCGCCGTGGCCATCAACCCGGAGGACCCCCGCTACGCCCACCTGCACGGCTGCCACGTGATACTGCCGCTCATCGACAAGGAGATCCCCATCGTGTGCGACGAGCACGCCGACATGGAGAAGGGCACCGGCGTGGTGAAGATCACCCCCGCCCACGACCCCAACGACTTCGAGGTCGGCAAGCGCCACGACCTGCCCATGGTGCGCGTGTTCACCTACGACGGCTACATGACCGGGGCGAAGGAGGCCGCCGAGAACGCCGAGCTGATCGCCTCGGGCCGCGCCACCGTGGACGAGCCCACGGTGCTCGACTGCGGCAAGTACGCCGGCATGGCGGTGCTGGACGCCCGCAAAGCCATCGTGGCGGACCTGAAGGAGAAGGGTCTTTTGAAGTCCGTCGAGCCGCTCAATCACGAGGTGGGCACCTGCTACCGCTGCCACACCGTGGTGGAGCCCATGGTGTCCAAGCAGTGGTTCGTGAAGATGAAGCCCCTGGCCGAGCCCGCCTGCCAGGTGGTCTATGACAAGAAGCTCAGGTTCATACCGGAGCGCTTTGAAAAGACCTACCTGCACTGGATGGAGAACACCCGCGACTGGTGCATCTCCCGCCAGCTGTGGTGGGGCCACCGCATCCCGGCGTTTTACTGCGATCAATGCAACGAGACCTTCGTCACCCGCGAGGACATCACGACCTGCCCGAAGTGCGGCGGACCCGTGCACCAGGACGAGGACGTGCTGGACACCTGGTTCTCCTCGGCGCTGTGGCCCTTCTCCACGCTGGGCTGGCCCGACCAGACCGACGATTTCAAGTATTACTACCCCAACACCGTGCTGTCCTGCGGCTACGACATCATATTCTTCTGGCTGGCCCGCATGGTGTTCTCGGGGCTGGAGCAGACCGGCGAGTGCCCGTTCGACGTGGCGCTGATGCACGGCCTGGTGCGCGACGCGCTGGGCAGGAAGATGTCCAAGTCGCTGGGCAACGGCATCGACCCCATCGAGGTCATCGACAAGTTCGGCGCCGACGCGCTGCGCTTCTCGCTGGTGATGGGCGTGGCCCCCGGCAGCGATATCCGCATGAGCGAGGAGAAGATCGAGTCCTTCCGCAACTTCGCCAACAAGATCTGGAACGCCAGCCGCTTCGTGCTGATGAACCTGCAGGACTTCGAGCCGAAGGGCATCGACATAAACAAGCTGTCCCTGTCTGACAAGTGGATACTCACCCGCTATCAGGACGCCGTGCGCGGCGTGAGTGAGAACCTGGAGAACTACGACCTGGGCCTGGCCGCCACCAAGCTGTACGACTTCGTGTGGTCCACCTTCTGCGACTGGTACATCGAGATGGCCAAGCAGGGGTTGTACGCCGAGGAGGGGGATGTCAAGGAGACCACCCGCGAGGTGCTGCTGTACGTGCTCACCGGCATGCTCAAGCTGCTGCACCCCTACATGCCGTTCATCACCGAGGAGGTCTACAGCTACCTGCCCGGCGCGGAGGGCATGCTGATTTCCGCGAAGTGGCCCGAAATCAGGCCGGAGTACGACTTCCCCGAGGATGCCGTGCGCATGGAGGGCATCATGGAGGTCATCCGCGCCGTCAGGAACCTGCGCGCCGAGATGAACGTGCAACCCGGCCGCAAGGCCACGCTGATGCTCAAGCCCCACGCGGGCTGGGCGGAGGCGCTCTCCGCCGCCGAGGGCTACTTCAAGCGCCTCGCCAACGCCAGCGGCCTTGAAATGCTGGACGCCCACGCCCCCAACCCGGAGAAGTCCGCCTCCGCCGTGGCCGAGCCCTGCGAGCTGTTCATGCCCCTGGGCGAGCTGGTGGACGTGGACAAGGAGTTGAAGCGCCTGGCCAAGGATTTGAAGGGCCTGGAGGGCGAGATCGCCCGGGCCGAGAAGATGCTCTCAAATCCCGGCTTCGTGGGCAAGGCTCCCGCCCAGCTGGTGGAGGCCGAGAAGGAAAAGCTGGCCACCAACCGCGGCCTGCTTCAAAAGCTCAACGCCCGCATCGCGGAGATGGAGAGCTTGAAGTGATGTGACGGTGATGATCGCCGCCCCGTCCGATGAATCGGACGGGGCGGCGATTCGTCATCCCTCAACCAGCGTCCCCGGCGCGTCGGGCATCAGGGTACAGCGTATGCGGGTGGGGATGCCCGCGCGGGCCACGGGCTCGAGGCAATCCGGGTGCAGCACCCGGACACCGTCTTCGGCGAGGGCGCGCATGCGGGCGTAGCTGACCTCGGGGATGACCCGCGCCGAGGGGGTGACGCCGGGGTCGCCGGTCATGAGCCCCGGTACGTCCGTCCAGTTTTCGTAGAGCGCCGCGCCGACCCCCGCCGCCACCAGCGCCCCGGTGATGTCCGAGCCGTTGCGGGGGAAGGTGACGATCCGCCCGTCCGGGCCGCTGCCGTAGAAGCCGGGGATCACCGCCCGGGGATATACCTGCGCCATGCGCCCGAGGGCGCGGACCGTCGCCTCATCATCGAGCCGCCCCGACCCGTCGAAGCGTATGACGTCGGCGGCGTCCACGAAGGGCATGCCGCTGAAGCGCGCAAACAGCTTCGCGCACAGGTATTCGCCCCGGCTGACCGTCTCGGCCTCGGAGATGTGAAGCGCCCTGTCGATCTCTTTGCGAAAGTCCATGTCGATGCCGAGGCCGCGGGCGATGGCCTCGAAGCGCTTTGCCGCGGGGGATGCGTCCTTATCCCGCCACGCCCGGTAGAGCGCGTCCGTCAGCTTTTCCATATCGCCGCACCGCCCCGGTGCGGAGAGCACCGCGTAGCGCCGGTCCGGGTCCTCTTGCAATATGCCCGCTATCCTTTTAAACATGTCCGCGCCGGCGGTGGAAGTGCCGCCGAATTTGCATGCGATGATGCCCATGTTTTCCAAGCCTCCGTCCCTCTGGGAGATGTCACATGCTATGCGAAAAACGGGGCCGGGGTTCGATAAATATTAAAAATATAAAAATTAAAGGATTTTTTGGGGTGGGTGTGGTATATATATAATGCGCTGTTTCCATATGCTTTACCGTGGGTACGTGGAAACAGTTACTTGTTACTTTCATGAGGTTTTTTGTTTCGGGCATGCAGGAAAAACGACAAATCCGGCGAATACTGAATATGTCAATTCTTTTAAACATGTGACAATCGACGCTTGAAGGGGACGAAATGGACGCGAATTTTGAGAGATGGCTGGATGAGCTTCGCAGCCGGGTCAGTCTTGAGGAAGTCGTATCGGAGTATGTTCCCTTAAAGCAAAAGGGCCGGCGCTACTGGGCCTGCTGCCCCTTCCACAACGAAAAGACCGCCTCCTTCAGCGTGGACAGCGAGGCGCAGATGTACTACTGCTTCGGCTGCCACAAGGGCGGCACGGTGATCAACTTCGTGATGGAAATGGAGCGCATGGAGTTCATGGACGCCGTGCGGCTGCTGGCCGACCGGGCGCACATGGAGATCCCGGCGCGCTCCCGGCGGCCCGAAGACAGCGCCGCCTCCCGCGAGGAGCGCGAGCGCATGTACGAGGCCAACCGCGCCGCCGCCCGCTTCTTCTACGAGCTTTTGTGGCAGCAGGAGGGCGCGGAGGTGCTCAACTACCTCTACGGCAGGGGATTGAACGATTCCGACATCCGCCGCTTCGGGCTGGGGGCTTCGCCCCGCGGCTGGGATACGCTGTACACCCACCTGACGGGACAGGGCTTCGAGCCGGAGCTTTTGCAGAAGGCGGGGCTGATCGTCCACAGGGACGGCAAGGCGTTTGACATGTTCCGGGGCCGGGCGATGTTTCCGATCATCAACCCCCAAAGCCGCGTGCTGGGCTTCGGCGGCCGGGCGATGGGCGATGCCCAGCCCAAGTACCTGAACACCGCCGAAACCCCGATCTTCAACAAGCGCCGGGGCCTCTACGCGCTCAACATGGCCTCGAAGGAGCGCGACGTCGGCCATCTGGTGCTGGTGGAGGGCTACATGGACACGGTGTCGCTCCGGAAGTACGGCGTGAAGGGCGTGGTGGCCACGCTGGGCACGGCGCTCACGGAGGAGCAGGCGCGGCTGATGAAGCGCTACGCCCCGGAGGTCTGGATCAGCTACGACGGCGACCCGCCGGGGCAGAAGGCCGCGCTGCGGGCGCTGGACATACTGGACCAGCAGGCTTTGAGCGCGAAGGTGATCGACTATCCCGGCGGCATGGACCCGGACGACTTCGTGAAGGCCCGGGGGCTCGACGGCTTCGAGGCGCTGCCGAGGTACGATTCCGTCACCTACCGCATGCTCCGGGCGCGGGACGGTCTGAACCTGGACAACCAGGAGGACATGACCCGCTACACCCTCAACTGCTGCGCGATACTGAACAACGTCAAGAGCCCCGTCGAGCTGGAGAACCACCTGCGCCGCCTGTCCAACGAGACCGGCTACGACCGGGAGGTGCTGCTTCGGCAGATCGGCGCCAGCGCCCCCGTCCGGGCCGAGGCCCCGCGGCGCGCGCGGCGGGAGGTATCGCGCAACGACTCCGACGACGTGCTGGCCGAGCGGGCGCTGATCACGCTGCTGTCCCGGGGGCTGATCCCCGCGGAGATGGTGCGGGAATCGGACTTCTCCGGGGAGGTCCACCGGGCGCTGGCGAGCCGGCTCGCCCGGGGGGAGCGCGTGGACGCCTACCTGGAGCAGCTGACGGACGAGGCCGCCCGGGCGGAGGCGGCGCAGGCGCTCAACGCGGAGAACCTGCCGGGGGACCGGGAGGGCGCCATGCGCTACGCGGAGGACTGCATACGCACCATCCACATGCGGCGCGAGGAGATCCGCAGCGATGAGATCATACGGGAAATCGGCTCCGCGACGCCCGAACAAAGAGCGGCGCTTTATCGTCAGATCATGGCTATGGACAATGAGACAGAGGATTGACCGGTCGAAAGGAGTGGCCTAAATTGAGCAAGACCAACGCAAATCAGGAAGTGATGTTGGCTCGGATGCGCGAGTTGATTGAGACCGGCAAGAGCAAGGGCGTACTGACCTACAAGGAAATCATCGAAATGCTGGGGGACGTGGAGCTGTCTCCGGAGCAGTTCGACCGTATACTGGACACGCTGTCAACGCTGAGCATCGAGGTCGTCAAGGACGAGGCGATCCCCGAGCCGGAGCTCATCAACGAGATCGAGGAGGAGGAGATCGACCTCTCCGTGCCGGAGGGAACCTCCATCGACGACCCGGTGCGCATGTATTTAAAGGAGATCGGCAAGGTGCCGCTTTTGTCCGCGGAGGAGGAGATCGAGCTCGCCAAGCGGATGGAGGAGGGCGACGCCGAGGCCAAGCACCGGCTGTGCGAGGCCAACCTCAGGCTGGTGGTGTCCATCGCCAAGCGCTACGTGGGCCGCGGCATGCTGTTCCTGGACCTGATACAGGAGGGCAACCTGGGCCTCATCAAGGCGGTTGAAAAGTTCGACTATCGAAAGGGCTACAAGTTCTCCACCTACGCCACCTGGTGGATACGGCAGGCCATCACCCGCGCCATCGCGGACCAGGCCCGCACCATACGCATCCCCGTGCACATGGTGGAGACCATCAATAAGCTCATCCGCGTGTCCCGCCAGCTCTTGCAGGAGTACGGGCGCGAGCCGCTGCCGGAGGAGATCGCCAAGGAGATGGGCATCCCCGAGGACAAGGTGCGGGAGATCATCAAGATCGCCCAGGAGCCGGTGTCCCTGGAGACCCCCATCGGCGAGGAGGAGGACAGCCACCTGGGCGACTTCATCCCCGACGACGACGCCCCCGCCCCCGCGGAGGCCGCCGCGTTCACCATGCTCAAGGAGCAGCTGATGAGCGTGCTGTCCACGCTGACCCCCCGCGAGGAGATGGTGCTCAAGCTGCGCTTCGGGCTGGAGGACGGCAGGGCGCGCACCCTCGAGGAGGTGGGCCGGGAGTTCAAGGTGACCCGCGAGCGCATCCGCCAGATCGAGGCCAAGGCGCTCAGGAAGCTCAGGCACCCCAGCCGCTCCCGCAAGCTCAAGGACTCCATCGACTGATGAACGACAGACATATCACGCTGGACCCGCGCCTGTCCGTGATCGCCGAATTGGTGGGCGAATGCGAAAGCTACGCCGACATCGGCTGCGACCACGGCAGGCTCGGGGCGTTTTTACTGCAAACCGGGCGGGTGAAAAGGGCCCGGCTGACGGACGTGTCCGCCGATTCCCTCAAAAAGGCGCGGCGGCTGATCGGCCTGCTGGGGCTTATAGACCGGGCGGACTTCCGCGTGGGCGACGGCGCGAGCGCGCTCGGGGATGTCCCGGAGGTCGCGGTGATCGCCGGCATGGGCGGGGCGCTGATCGCCCGGCTGGTCCGCGAGGGCAGGGAATCCCTCGGCGACGCGCGGCTGGTGCTGCAGCCCAACGTGGCCGCGTATGAACTGCGGCGGACGCTGATGGAATGCGGTTATCGCATCGATGACGAGCGCATCGCCCCCGACGGGCGGCGCAACTACGTGATCATCGCCGCAAAGCCCGGGGAGGGGCGCTACACCGACGCCGAACTGACCGTCGGGCCGGTGCTCCTTAAAGAAAAGCCCCCGGCGCTTGCGCCCTACGCGCGCTTTCAGCTCAGGGTGGCCGAAAAGGCCCTCGCCGGGGCGCGCTCGGGCGGCGATATCGAAGAAATCGTGAGGCACGAAAAGACCTGTTCGCTGTGGAGGGGTGTGCTGGAATGCCTGTGACCGTCGGGCAGATGCTCGATCTGCTGAATCAAATCGCGCCGTTGGAGCTGGCGGAGGAATGGGACAACGTGGGCCTGCTCGCGGGCCATCCGGACAACCGCGTGGATAAGGTGCTGTGCGCCCTCGACCTGAGCCTTCCGGTGATCGGGGAGGCGAAGGCGCTGGGCGCGGGGCTGATCGTGACCCATCACCCGATACTGTTCCGGGGAAGGAAGAACCTGCGGGAGGACGACGCCGAGGGCCGCATGCTGTGCGCGCTGGTGCGGGGGAACCTCTCGATGATCGCCATGCACACCAACTACGACAACGCCCGCCCCGGCGTGAACGACGCGCTGGCCGCGGCCCTCGGGCTTCGGGACGTGGAGGCGCTGGAGGAGGGCATGCGCGTGGGCACGACCGACAAAGGCGACCTCAAAGCCTTCGCCGACTTCGCCGAGGCGCGGCTGGGCGGCGTGATCAGGCGCTACGGCGACCCGGAGACGCCGGTTGAGCGCGTGGCGGTGCTCGGCGGCGCGGGGGAGGATTACGCATCCCGGGCGATGGCAGCCGGCGCACAGGCCTACGTCACCGGCGAGATGGCCTACCACAAGGGCGTGGACGCCGCCGAAAACGGGCTGTGCGTGCTGGAGGCCGGCCACGCGGCCACGGAGCGTCCCGGTATTTTAGCATTGTCCGCCGCTTTACAAAAGGCCGCGGATGATGTACAATATAGGGTACGGGTTTTTAACAGTAAAGTGGGACTGTATTTATAGAGAGGATGAAGACAATGCAGCTGGATACCCTTTGGCAGTTTATGCAGGTGGACATGGAGGCCGACGGCTTCGAGAACAGGATGCGGCAGTCCGCCAACCGCCAGAAGCTCATCAAGCAGCGCGATTTTTTAAAGGACCAGCAGGCGAACATGAAGAAGCTGGAAAACGACGTCGCGGTGATGCAGGACCGGCTTGAGGCGATCCAGGACGAGGCCGCGCGCCTGGAGAAGGCGCTCGCCAGCCTGTCGGAGGAGATCAGCGCGAATCCGCCGGAGAACGTCGAGGACGCCCAGAAGCAGTCCGAAAACGTGCAGAAGCTGCTGGATACGCTGGTCCGCTACGAGCAGGAGCTGCAGAAGATGCGCAAGGACGCCGACGTCAAGGACCGCCAGCAGAAGGAGATCCGCGTGCGCGCCGCCAAGACCAAGCAGGAGTACGACCAGCTCAAGGTGACTTACGACAAGGAGTTCAAGGAGGACACCGCGAAGCTGCAGAGGATGCGCGCCCGCACCGACGAGGAGGCCAAGAAGGTCGATCCCGGCCTGCTCGGCAAGTACAAGAACATCAAGCAGCACTGCACGCCGCCCATGGCGAAGCTCGTCAACGGCCAGTGCAGCGGGTGCTTCATGTCGCTGCCCAGCGCCACGCTGCTGGAGATCCGCAACGGCGAGCGCATCGTGGAGTGCGACAACTGCGGCCGCATACTCTACGACGCGGGCGAATAACCGTAAATCGTGTGAGGGCGCCAGACGATCGCAGGCGTTTTTCGCCTGAGGAAAGTCCGAGCACCGCAGGGCAGGGTGCCGGTTAACTGCCGGTGGAGGCGACTTCAAGGAAAGTGCAACAGAGATATACCGCGAATCCCCTCCGGGGGACGCAAGGATGGAAAGGCGAGGCAAGAGCTCACCCGCGGCTTGGCGACTGGTCCGCGCTGTAAACCCCACCCGGTGCAAGATTGATAGGGAGGCATGGGCGCTTCGGCGCCCGGCGGCGGCCCGTCGCGCCTCCGGGTAATCGCTTGAGCCTGCTGGCAACCGCAGGCCCAGACAGATGATCGTCCAATACAGAACTCGGCTTATAGACGCCGCTCACATGATTATCCCCCGGAGGCGATGCTTCCGGGGGGTTTTATTTATCAGAACGCCTTCTTCATCTCCTCGATCACCTTGTCCGGCAGCTGCAGCACCGAGGTGAGCTGGCGCACGGCGAAGCGGTCGTCCCGCTTATAGTGGTCGGAGGGGGCGATCTCATAGCAGTAGTTTTCGACGATCCGGACGGAGTAGCCGCTGTCCTGCTGGCACAGCGCGGACATGGCGTTGTAGATCACCTGGCCCCAGCGCTGATGGTAGGACGAGGTGACGATGGTGATGGTCTCGATGCCCTGCGCGCGCAGTATCTCGAAGGTGTTGACGGCGTTCTGCACGGTGGACATGGCCTTTTCGTCGATGAATATCCGGGAGGCGTCGATGCCGCGCTTCTCCACGAGGTAGCGCTTCATCAGCCCCGCCTCGGTGTGGTTCTGCGGGTTGTTCTTGCCGGTGGGCCCGCCGGAGCACACCAGTATGGCGCTGGGGAAGGCGCGCGCGGCGGCCGCGGCGGCGTCGCAGCGCCCGGCGAGCTCCGGGGTCATCCTGCCGTCCTTCAGCTCGAAGCCCAGCACCACGAAGGCGTGCGTCGGGCTGTCTTTGAGGCCGGTCGCCTCCAGCGCCGCCGCCCGCTCGCAGCCGTCGTACAGGTAAAGCGCGTATTCGCCCTCGGTGTTCAGGTACACGCGGCCCCAGTGGTCCGATATGGACCGGGCGATTTCGTAGTCGCTCAGGGACACGGCGCGTATGGCGTCCAGCGCGGCGGCGATGGTCGAGGCGTCGTCGCCGCGCGGTCGCTCGTAGGCGTGCAGCAGGTCGATCAGCAGTTTTCCGAAGTTCGAGGCGTTGCGCGCTTCGATGCGGTACCCCTCCGCCAGCGCCGCCGCGCCGGCCAATAGCGCGAGCGCCGACACAAGCGCCAGCGCCGTTATTATCGCGAAGATTCTCTTCATCATGTCGTATCCCTCCCGTGCATGGATTATACCATTTACTGTGGAAATTGACAATGGTCGGGAGATTTGTATCAATTTAAGCGAAGAATTAATACATACCCCCTTGTTAAAAAGCGGGAAATAAGGTAAAGTATAAACCATAAATGGGCAGGTGTGCCCGGAAATCCGGGGGAAGCGATCGAATGAAACCTGATTCCGCCGTCAGGCGGGAGACCGCGCGGGTGGCGGCGGGCGTTTTTGCGCTGGTGGCCGCGATGCTTGCGGTCTACGCCGTCATCGGCAAATTCAGCGTGTCCGCGCTGCTGGGCGGCGTCTACACCGGGCTTCTGACGGTGGTCAACTTCTTCGTCATGGGCATGACGGTGCAGGGCATCACTGACCGCGCCGCCGAGAAGGCGCGCACGGAGCAGGAGATCGCGGAGCTGACCCTGGAGATGAAAAACCGCATGAAGCTCTCCTACAATCTCAGGATGATCGCGCTGTTCGCGCTCATGGTGGTGGGCATATCGGTGTTCAAGTTCGACCCCATCGCCACGATACTGCCGATCCTCTTCCCGACTATCGTCATACGGGTATTGCAGATCATGGAGGCCAGACGGCCCTCCGTTTCCGAAGGAAGTGACAAGCCTTGAATCTCGACGTACACGGCGCAAGAATCATATATCAAAACGGCGGCTTTGTGCTCACCGAGACCGTGGTGAACACCTGGATCATCATGGCGGTGATCGTGGGCCTGTGCCTGTTTCTGACCCACGGCATGCAGGTGCACTGCCGCACGAAGCGGCAGATCATCGCGGAGTGGATCGTCAAGACCGTCAACAATATGGTGGGCGAGAACATGGGGGAGCGGTTTTTGCGCGTGGGCTACGCCCCGCTGATCTGCTCGATCATGGGCTTATCGGCGCTGTGCAGCCTGTCCTCGATGATCGGCATGTACGCGCCCACCTCGGACCTGTCCACGCTGTTGGGCTGGTCGCTGATGGTGTTCGTGCTGATCACCTGGAACAAGTTCCGCGTCGGCGGCCCGCTGGGCTACATCAAGGGCTACTTTGACCCGATACCGATACTGTTTCCCTTCAACGTGATCTCCGAGGTGGCCACGCCGTTATCGATGGCGTTTCGTCACTTCGGCAACATCGCCTCGGGCTCCGTGATCACGGGGCTGATCTACGCGGCGCTGGCAGCGGCCAGCCACGCGCTGTTCTCGCTTCTGCCGGGGGCGCTGGGGTCGGTGCTGGGGCAGATACCGCTTCTGCAGATCGGCATACCGGCGATATTCTCGATCTACTTCGACCTGTTCTCTTCCTGCTTACAGGCATTCATCTTCTGCATGCTGACGATGATGTACATCGGCGCGGCGGCGGAGGGTTGAGCATAACTCACACGACCAATACATGTTTGGGAGGATATTACAATGAATGAACAGCTCTGGACCAAAGCAATCGTCATGGGTTCTTCCGCGATCGGCGCCGGCCTGGCCATGATCGCCGGCATCGGCCCCGGTATCGGCGAAGGTTACGCCGTCGGCAAGGCCTGCGAGGCCATCGGCCGCCAGCCCGAGTGCAAGGGCACCGTGCAGTCCACGATGCTTCTGGGCTGCGCCGTCGCCGAGACCACCGGTATCTACGGCTTCATCGTGGCGCTTCTGCTGATGTTCGCCAATCCCTTCATCGGCAAGCTGTGAGCCTTCGACCGCTGAAGGATTTTCGGGAGGGTGAAAAGTGAACGCGGTTCAAGAATTTATTTCCATTACGCCATGGACGATCATCTTCCAGATTTGCAACCTGCTGATACTGTTCACGCTGATCAGGAAGTTCCTGTTCAAGCGCGTGATGGCGGTGCTGGACAAGCGCCAGCAGGAGATCGACGGCATCTACGACGCGGCGGACAAGGCGAAGGATGACGCCGATCAGATGAAGGAGGAATACACCCGCAAGATGTCCAACGCCCGCGCGGAAGCGGACATGCTGGTGAAGAACGCCGTGGACACCGCCCAGCGCCGCGGCGACGCCATCGTGCAGGAGGCCCGGGACGAGGCCACCCACCTCAAGCAGAAGGCGGAGAGCGACATCGAGCAGGAGCGCCGCAAGGCCTACTCCGAGCTGGTGGGCGAGATCTCCGGCATGGCGGTGGACATCGCCGGCAGGATGGTCGAGCGCGAGATCAACGCCGACGACCACAAGGAGCTGGTGGACGAGTTCATCAAAAAAGCGGGTGAAGCGTCGTGACCGGGCTTGCGAAGGAGTACGGCGAGGGCCTGTACGAGCTGGCCCGCGATGAGTACCTGCTGGACGAGCTGCACGGCGAGCTGACCGAGATCGCCGCGCTGCTTGGCGACCAGCCGGATTTTGTGCGGCTTCTGTGCTCCCGCGCCATAGAGCGGGACAGGCGGCTTCAGGTGGTGGACGATACATTCAGGGATCGGGTCCACGCCTACGTGGTCAACTTCATGAAGCTGCTGGTGGAGAAGGAGCGCTTCGAGTGCTTCCTGGACAGCGTCAGGTGGTTCCACCGGCGCTATAACGAGGATTTCGGGATTGTCGAGGCCCATGTCACCTCCGCGGTGGCGCTGTCCGACGACGATCAGGCGGCCCTGAGGCAGAAGCTCGAGGCGATGTCGAACAAGCGGGTCAGCCTGATCACCCGCGTGGATGCGACGCTCATCGGCGGCATCCGCGTGGAGATGGACGGCAAGCGCTACGACAATACCATACAGAACAAGCTGAGCCGGCTTAAGCAGAGCCTGGTTCAGGGCCTGTAAGGAAAAGAGGACGAGCAGATGCAGCTGAGACCTGAAGAAATATCCAAGATCATCAAGGATCAGATCAAACACTATGACAACCGCATCGTGCAGTCGGACGTCGGCACGGTCCTTCTGGTGGGCGATGGCATTGCGCGCGTCTCCGGCCTGGAGAACTGCATGGCGAACGAGCTGGTGCGCTTCTCCACCGGCGCCTACGGCATGGCGCTGAACCTGGAGGAGAATTCCGTGGCCGTGGTGCTGCTGGGCGACGACGAGGGTATCAAGGAGGGCGACGCCGTGGAGCGCACCCGCGAGGTGGTCTCCGTGCCCGTGGGCGAGGCCATGATCGGCCGCGTGGTGGACGCGCTGGGCAAGCCCATCGACGGCAAGGGCCCCATCGCCACCACCGAGGAGCGCCGCATCGAATCCCCGGCCCCCGGCATCATCGAGCGCAAGAGCGTGTCGGTGCCGCTGCAGACCGGCATCAAGGCCATCGACTCGATGATCCCCATCGGCCGCGGCCAGCGCGAGCTGATCATCGGCGACCGCCAGACCGGCAAGACCACCATCGCCACCGACACCATCATCAACCAGAAGGGGCAGAACGTGATCTGCATCTACGTCGCCATCGGGCAGAAGCGCTCGACGGTGGCGCAGGTGGTGGACGCGCTGACCGCCGCGGGCGCGATGGACTACACCATCGTGGTGTCCGCCACGGCCTCGGAGCTGGCGCCGCTGCAGTACATCGCGCCCTATTCCGGCTGCGCCATGGGCGAATACTTCATGGCCCAGGGCAAGGACGTGCTGATCGTGTACGACGATCTGTCCAAGCACGCCGTGGCCTACCGCGCGCTGTCGCTGTTGATCCGCCGTCCCCCGGGGCGCGAGGCCTATCCCGGCGACGTGTTCTACCTGCACTCCAGGCTCCTGGAGCGCGCGGCCCGCGTGGCGCCGGAGTACGGCGGCGGCTCGCTGACGGCGCTGCCCATCATCGAGACCCAGGCGGGCGACGTGTCCGCCTACATCCCCACCAACGTCATCTCCATCACCGACGGCCAGATCTTCCTGGAGACCGAGCTGTTCCACGCCGGCATCATGCCCGCCGTGAACCCGGGCATCTCCGTCAGCCGCGTGGGCGGCAACGCCCAGATCAAGGCCATGAAGAAGGTCTCGGGCACCCTGAAGCTTTTGTACTCCCAGTACCGCGAGCTCCAGAGCTTCGCGCAGTTCGGCTCCGACCTGGACGCCGACACCAAGGCCCGCCTGGGCCAGGGCGAGCGCATCGTGGCGGTTTTGAAGCAGAACCACAACGCGCCCGTGACCGTGGAGCATCAGGTGGCCATACTCTACGCCGTCATACACGACTTCCTCAAGGAAGTGGACGTGGAGCTCATCCCGGAGTACGAGAAGAGCCTCTACGAGCGGCTGGACGGCCAGCACGCGGCGCTTCTGCACACCATCCGGGAGACCGGCGAGCTGTCCAGGGATTCCGAGGACGAGCTGAGGGACGCCATCAAGTCCTTCACCGCGGACTTCATCAAGCTGCACGAGAAGGAGTGATCCCATGGCCGGAGCATCCATGAAGGATATCAAGCTGCGCATCCGCAGCGTTGAGAGCACCATGCAGATCACCAAGGCCATGCAGCTGGTGGCCGCCTCCAAGCTCCGGGGCGCGCGCATGCGCATGGAGCAGAGCCGCCCCTACATGAAGGTCGCCCGCAAGGCCCTGTGGGATATCGCCCTGCACAACACCGGCGCGCAGAGCGATTACGTGGTGCCCCGGGAGATCAGGCATCGCTGCTATATACTGATCGCGGGGGACCGCGGCCTGGCCGGCAGCTACAACGCCAACATCTTCAAGCGGGTGGAGTGGGACATGCGCGACGCCGAGTGCCGCTTCATCCCCATCGGGCGCAAGGCCCGCGAGTACTGCGCCCACCGGGGCCTGGACGTGGTCACCGGCGTGGACAAGGTCGAGGGCATGACCATCGACGAGTGCGACGCCATGGCGCGGCGCGTGATGGAGGGCTACGATTCCGGCGAATACGACGAGATCGTGCTGGCCTACACGTCCTTCGTGTCGATACTGACCCAGAGGACCAAGCTAAAGCCCCTGTTGCCGCTGGACACCCGGGACGCCCCCGAGGAGGAGCGCATCCACCGGCAGATGCTGTGCGAGCCCGGGGCCGACGCGCTGTTGAAGGAGTTTTTGCCCCAGTACCTGGGCGGGCTCATCTACGCCGCCGCCTGCGACGCCTTCGCCAGCGAGCAGGCCGCCCGGCGCGTGGCCATGGATTCCGCCACCAAGAACGCCGGCGAGATGATCGAGGATTTGAGCCTGCGCTACAACCGCGCGCGCCAGAGCTCCATCACCCAGGAGATCACGGAGATCGTCGCGGGCGCGGAGCATTGATATTATCATAGGAGATAGAACAATGGCAAAGAACATCGGTACTGTCGTGCAGGTCATCGGCCCGGTGCTGGACATCCGCTTCGGCGACGGCCAGCTGCCGAACCTGCTGTCGGCAATCGAAATCAACAATGAAGGCCGGAGGGTCGTGGCCGAGGTCGCCCAGCACATCGGCGACAACGTGGTGCGCTGCATCGCCATGTCCTCCACCGACGGCCTGCGCCGCGGCATCGAGGCCGTGGACACCGGCGCGCCGATCTCTGTGCCCGTGGGCAACGAGTGCCTGGGCCGCGTGTTCAACCTGCTGGGCGAGCCGGTGGACAACCTGCCCGCGCCGGAGGCGAAGGAGCGCTGGCCCATCCATCGCCCCGCCCCCGCCTATGACGAGCAGGAGGGCACCACCGAGATCCTCGAGACCGGCATCAAGGTCGTGGACCTGATCGCCCCCTACGCCAAGGGCGGCAAGATCGGCCTGTTCGGCGGCGCCGGCGTGGGCAAGACGGTCATCATCATGGAGCTCATCAACAACATCGCCACCCAGCACGGCGGCCTGTCGGTGTTCTCCGGCGTGGGCGAGCGTACCCGCGAGGGCAACGACCTGTACAACGAGATGAAGGAGTCCGGCGTCATCAACAAGACGGCGCTGGTGTACGGCCAGATGAACGAGCCGCCGGGAGCCAGGATGCGCGTGGGCCTGTCCGGGCTTACGATGGCGGAGTACTTCCGCGACCGTGAAAACCAGGACGTGCTCTTGTTCATCGACAACATCTTCCGCTTCACCCAGGCGGGGTCAGAGGTGTCGGCGCTGTTGGGCCGCATGCCCTCCGCCGTGGGCTACCAGCCGACGCTGGCCACCGAGATGGGCGCGCTGCAGGAGCGCATCACCTCCACCAAGAAGGGGTCCATCACCTCCGTGCAGGCGGTCTATGTGCCCGCCGACGACCTGACCGACCCCGCCCCGGCCACCACCTTCGCCCACCTGGACGCCACTACGGTTCTGAGCCGTTCCATCGCGTCCCTGGGCATCTACCCCGCCGTGGACCCGCTGGATTCCACCAGCCGCATACTGACCCCCGAGATCGTGGGCAAGGAGCACTATGACGTCGCCCGCCAGGTGCAGTCCATCCTCCAGCGCTACAAGGAGCTGCAGGACATCATCGCCATCATGGGCATGGACGAGCTGTCCGACGAGGACAAGCTGATCGTGGCCCGCGCCCGCAAGGTGCAGCGCTTCTTAAGCCAGCCCTTCCACGTGGCCGAGCAGTTCACCGGCATGGAGGGCCGCTACGTGCCCCTCAAGGAGACCATCCGCGGCTTCAAGGAGATCATCGAGGGCCAGCACGACGACCTGCCCGAGAGCGCATTCCTGTTCGTGGGCACCATCGACGAGGCCGTCGCCAAGGCGAAAAAGGGTGAGTGAGCATGGCTGTGATTCATCTGACCATCGTCAACCCCCAGGGCCAATACTTCAATGACGACGCCGAGAAGGTCATCGTGCGCACCACCGGCGGCGACGTGTGCATACTGCCCAACCACATCGACTACGCCGCCTCCCTCGGGGACGGCGAGGCCCGCGTCACCGACGCAAAGGGCAGCACCCGAAGGGCCCACGTCGCGGGCGGCGTGATCCACGTGGCCTCCAACGACGTGCAGGTCATCTGCAATCACTTCGAGTGGGTGGATTGACCCGCGTACAGGCGGCGCTTCCGCATCCGGGAGCGCCGCTTTATCATGCTTGAAAGAGCGTTTGCGATATGCTATAATCGTGTCGTCGGTGTGATGTGATCTTTTATATACTCCACACGCCGCCGAATCACAGGGAGGTGTACTCATGGGTTTATTTTCCGATCCCGGCGACGCCGAGCGCAGGGAGAAGCTGAAACAACTGGAGGACAAGCGGCTGGCCTTCGCGCAGATGCTGGCGAACAGGGGATTCAAGCCCGAGACGATGCTGTTTGCCCAGACGGAGAACGGCGGCTTCACGGCGCTGGCGAAGTTCGGCGGCAAACAGTGGCTGGTCATTTCCCCCGGCCTGGGCACGGACGAGGACTTCCGGCTGGAAACGCAGGCGCGCTTTGACGTGCGCAAGGAGGAGATACTGGTCAAATCCGAGGGCATGGGCGGCATGCTGGGCTTCGGCAAGAAGGGCGAGCGCGGGGTGGATTACGTGTTTGCGCTGCCCGACGGCGGCGAGGCACACCTGCCCTTCGTGTTCGGCCGCAGCTGCTGGGCCGAGTATGCGTTCAAAAAGAATCCCCTGCTGGGCTTGAAGCGCCGCAGGGGAAACGCCAACGTGGTGTGGGATTTGAAGCCGGTGGACAATACCGAGCTGGACAGGATCGTGGCTCTCGCGGACAGTTATCTGGAGTGAAAATCATAGGCTCTTCACGGATGGTTGGGGGATACTCTTTGCCATCGTATACGGAACCTCTCCGCCCCCTTCGGAGGCACCTCGCCTGGAAGGGGAGGCAAGGGGGTTACGACATACGCGCGGTAGCCTTGGCTCCCCTCCCACGCACCGGCGTCCGCGCAAGCGGGCCGCCGGCAGCGCCGCGCTGGCATCCGAAGGATGCGCGCGGGCTGGTCGCGCCTGCCGTAGGCAGTGGCGCGACTGCTGTCCAGGGGAGCTGT
>JAFRFY010000084.1 GCA_017434085.1 Clostridia bacterium | reverse complement strand
TTCCCTGTTCCCTGTTCCCTGTTCCCTGTTCCCTGTTCCCTGTTCCCTGTTCCCTGTTCCCTGTTCCCTGTTCCCTGTTCCCTGTTCCCTGTTCCCTGTTCCCTGTTCCCTGTTCCCTGTTTCCTGTTCCCTGTTCCCTGTTCCCTGTTCCCTGTTCCCTCTCCGCTATTCCTATTGCCTACTCCCTATTCCCTAATCCCCCTAAATCGCCTCAATCGTTCCCCCCTCGATCAGCTGCACGGGGAACACGCTGGGCTTTCGGGAGGCGCTTTCGGGGCGCTCGATCAGGTCGATCAGCTTGCGCGCGGCCATCCGGCCGATATCGTCGCTGCTCTGGCGGATAGTGGTCAGCCGGGGCGCGAGCATCTGGGTCAGCGGTATGCCGTCGTAGCCGGCGAAGGAGACGTCCTGCGGGACGCGCAGGCCCAGGTCCCGGGCGGCGTCCTGCGCGCCGAGGTAGGAGATATCGTCCGGCAGCAGTATGCAGGTGGGGCGCTCGGGCAGCTGCAGAAGCTCGACGACGATCTTGCGGGTCAGCTCGATATCGTCGTACAGTCCCTCGCGCACGTACTCCGGCGGCACGGTCAGGCCGCGATAGGTCATGGTGTTGTAGAACTGGTTGATGCGGGTGCGGGTGACGATGGACTTGTTGTGCCCGTGGATGAACGCGATGCGCCGATGGCCCCTGGAGACCGCGTATTCCACCAGCTTTTCCACGCCGGTCTCGTTGTCGGAGAGCACCGCGGGCACGCCCTTGAAGATGTGGTCCACGCTCACGCAGGGGATGCCGCTTTGGGCCAGCGTCTTGATCTGCGGCGCGCGGAAGTCCATGCACACCAGGCACACGCCGTCCACGCCGGCGTCGAGACAGCACTTTTCGTAGCTGACGTTCTCCCCGCTGCCGGGATGGATGAACGTCATATTGTACCCCCGCGCCTCCGCCTCCGTCTTAAAGGCGTTCAATATCAGCACGAAGAAGGGGTGCGTCAGCCCCCGGCCGCTCTCGTCGGCGTACAGCACGCCCAGGTTGGGCGTGCGCGCGTTCCCGGGGTATCCCAGATACTCCGCCGCCTCCAGCACCGCATTATGGGTATCTTCATCGATATCCGGCAATCGCGCGTTGAGCACCCTGCAAACGACGGCGGGATCGACCCCGCACCGCTGTGCCACTTCCTTAACGGTCACAGTCATGATTGCCACCTCCGCTTTTATAGTCCGCCGCATGGATCAGCCTGTCCAGCGTCTCATAGAGCCGCTCGGGCTCCACGGGCTTCGACAGGTGGGCCGTCATGCCCGCCTGCAGGGAGCGCTGCACGTCCTCGTCAAAGGCGTTGGCCGTCATGGCGATGATGGGCACGGCCCGCGCGTCCGCCCGTTCCAGCGCGCGTATGGCGCGGGTGGCCTCCAGGCCGTCCATCTCCGGCATGCGCACGTCCATCAGCACCGCGTCGTAGTAGCGCGGCTGGTTCTGCATAAACATCTCCACGGCGATCCGGCCGTTCTCCGCGCGCTCGGAATCCACGCCCTCCATCTCCAGCAGATCCATCAGTATGTCCGCGTTGATGTCCATATCCTCCGCCACCAGCACGCGGGCGCCGCCGATTTCGTAGGTCACGGTACCGGGGATCTCCTCCAGCACCAGCCCGGCGTCCCCGCCGTCCGCGTCCTCGCGCTTATCCAGCACGCTGTGCATCTCCCGAAGCAGGCTATCGGTGAACAGGGGCTTGGACATGATGCCGTCCACGCCCGCCGCCCGGGCCTCGTCCTGCATGTCGTCCCAGCTGTAACCGGTCAGCACGATGATGCAGGTCTCGCCGCCGTCGATGGCGCGTATGGCGCGGGTCAGCTCGAGGCCGTCCATGCCGGGCATGCGGTAGTCCGTCAGCACGAAGCGGTACGGATTGCCCTGATTCCTCAGCCGCTGCACGCGCTCCAGCGCCTCCGCCGCGCCGGTGACCGTATCCGCCTGCACGCCGATGGCGTCGGCCACCAGCCGGGCGTGGTCGCAGGCCACCTCGTCGTCGTCCACCACCAGTATGCGCATGCCCGCGGGCAGCTTGTGCCCGTGCTCGGAATGCACGCTCCTGCCGGAGGCCTTGAGCGTCACGGTGACGGTGAAGGTGGTGCCCACGCCCTTCTCGCTGTCTACGTGGATCTCGCCGTTCATCATGTCCACGATGTTCTTCGTGATGGCCATGCCCAGGCCGGTGGAGCCGTACTTGTTGGACGCGCCGTCGTTCTCCTGGGAAAACGCCTCGAAGATCTTCGGGATGTACTCCTTGCTCATGCCGATGCCGGTGTCCTTCATCACGAAGCGCAGCGTGCAGTAGTCCTCGAACTCAGCCACCTGCTCCACCGTGAAGGTCACGGACCCGGGCACGGGGGTGAACTTGACGGCGTTGCCCAGTATGTTGATGAGCACCTGCTTGAGCTTCATGTCGTCGCCGATGTAGTAATCGTTGACGTGGCCGATGATGTGGCAGTCGAAATCCAGCCCCTTGTCCATGCACTGGCCATTGACCATGACGTTGATCTGGTCGATGAAGTCCCGGAAGCTGAACTCCTCGGTCTTGAGCACCATGCGCCCGGACTCGATGCGGCTCATGTCCAGTATGTCGTTGATGATCCCCAGCAGGTGCTGCGCGCTGGCGCCGATCTTTTGAAGCTGCTCGCGGGTGTGGGGCGTCAGGTCCGGGTCCTTGAGCGCGATGTTGTCCAGGCCGATGATGGCGTTCATGGGGGTCCTGATCTCGTGGCTCATGTTGGAGAGGAAGGACGTCTTGGCCCGGCTGCTCTCCTCCGCGAGCACCTTTTCGACCTCCATCTGCTTCTCGCGCTTCTGCATGAGGTAGTAGATGTAGAACAGTATCGCCAGCGCGAACACGATCAGCGCGGTCTGTATCAGGCTGTTGCGGTTGAGGGTGCGGCCCACGGCGTCCAGCGCCTCCCGAAGGTAGCCGGTCACCGGCTGCGCGGCGGTGGCGACGATGTCCACGCCCGCCTCCTTAAGCTGCTCGGTGTAGAAGGCGTGTATGGGGGTCACGGCCTCCTCGGTGGCGAGCTCCGTGGCCTGGCGCATCCACACGGTGGAGGTGAATATGATCAGCGCCAAGAGCACCACCCACACCACCGGGGACCGGCCCAGCCGCCGGGATTCGTCCCGCTTGAACACGATCAGGAAGAACACGAAGCCCAGTATGCCCCAGGAGGCCAGTATCAGGTAGGACTCCGTGGACAGCGTCTTGACCGCGATGAGGTTCGGGATGAGGAAGTAGAGCACGAACACCAGGGAGATCAGAAGCCCCAGAAGCCCCGTGAGCTTCGCCAGCCGGTTGCCCTCCCGCCGGGCAGCCTTGAACGCCGCGGCGGAGGTGTAGGCGTAGGCGATGGTCGCGCCCACGGTGGTCACATCCACGATCCAGCTGATGGCCGTGCGGCCGAAGAAGGGCAGCACCACGGAGATGCCGGTCAAAAACAGTATGGCGTTCTGGGGCACGCGCCGCTCGTTCAGCCTGCCCATCCACCCGGGGAGCATGCGGTCCTCCGAGAGCGCGTACAGCAGGCGGCTGGAGGCCACGGTGTTGCCCACCACGCCGGTGACGATGGCGCCCAGCGTCGTAAAGCCCAGCACCACGGTGCCCAGCGTGCCCATGAAGGTCTCCGCGGCGTAGAACGTGGGCAGGCCCCGCACGCCGGAGTAGTCGCCCAGGTTGCCGATGTAGTCCGTCCAGCCGGCGCAACCCTCAGGCAGCGCGCTGGCGGCCAGCAGCGCAAGCCCGGCGTAGGCGACGGCGGCGGTCACCACGGCGGCCGCCATGATGCCGAAGCTCCGCCGGGGTTTAAAGCTCAGCTCCTCGGCGGAATGGGAGATGGATTCAAAGCCCACGTAGGCCCAGGGGGCCAGGGCGATGATCGTGAACACCCCGGAAAGGGGCGGCTTTTCCGGCGAAAAGGCCGGGGCGATGCTGCCCAGGTGGCTGTGGGGACTGATAATCGCCGATATAAGCCCCAGCAGTATGCCGCAGAACAGCAAAAGCGCCATGAGGATCTGCACCCGCGCGGCGGCCCTTCCGCGCATGCAGATCACGGCGGCGGCCACCAGCGCCGCGACGGCCAGCAGCACCTCGCCCATGTAGATGTCGTACCCGGCGATCTGGTAGTGGAAGCCGAACTGGAACAGGCCCCCGAACAGGTTCCGGGCGATCAGGGGCAGCGCGGTGGCGTTGGCCCATATGATGGCCACGTAAGTTAGAAGCAAAAACCATGCGTTCAGGAACCCGTGGTCGTAGCCGAAATTGTGCTTGGCGTAGGCGTAGGTGCCCCCGGCGTCGGGGTACTGGTTCATCAGGTAGTGGTAGTTCATGCCGATGATCAGCATGATCAGCCCGCCGACGCCGATGCCCAGCGCCGTGCCGACGGGTCCCGCGATGGGCAGAAAGGTGGTCCCGGGCATGACAAAAGCGCCCCAGCCGACGCTGCACCCGAAGGCCAGCGCCCACGCGCCCAGGGGCGACAAATACCGAACCAGCTTGTTGTCCCCCGCCCTGTTGACGGTATTCAAGCGAAATCACCGTCCCTTCGAGGATAGGCCAGGTATCCGATCACTTGCCCTGCTCGTAGTCGCGGATGCCCTCCGCGGTGATCCGGTACTGCCGGGCGATGGCGTCGAGCCTCGCGCGCACGTCGTCGTCGGAGAGCTTGCGGGCGTTGCCGGGGCGGAACTCCTCGGTGATGTCGTTGACGGCGTTGGCCAGCGCCTCCAGCCCCAGGTTGGAGCACACGCCCTTCATGGCGTGGGCCGATTCAAACAGCTTGACCGGGTCCATGGTCTTGCCCGCCTCGGCGAGGCTCTCGGCCACCTGGCTGGCGGTGAGCTTGCGCACATATTTGTCGATCAGGCGGTCCGATTTCATCACGCGAACGGCCTGGTCATAGTTACCGCCTATCCTGTCGTACAGCTCTTTGATCGTCATGTTTCATACTCCCCTCTTGATCTGTTTTTCCCTGATGATGAGTTTTTCAAAATCCTCCGGCGGCACCGGCCGGGAGAAATAGTAGCCCTGCACCAGCTGGCAGCCGGCGTCCCTGAGCATCTGGAGCTGCTTTTCGGTCTCGACGCCCTCCGCCACCACCGGCACCTTCAAGTACCGGGCTATGTCCAGCACCACCTGCACCAGCCGGTAGTCCTTCTCGCTGTGCTCGATGTTGCGCACGAACTTCATGTCCATCTTCAATACGTCGATGGGCATGTAGGAGAGCATGTTCAGCGACGAATAGCCCGTGCCGAAGTCGTCCATCTCCACCTCGAAGCCCAGCGCCCTCAGGCGGTTGATCAGCTCGATCATCTGCTCGGCGTTGTCGGTGTAGGCGGACTCGGTGACCTCCAGCTTGAGGCACTTGAAGTCCAGCTCGTGCCGGGCGATGAGGCCGCAGAGGGTGTCCTCCAGCGTCGGGTCGAACACGTCCACCCTCGACAGGTTCACCGATACCGGCACGGTCACGCCCAGCTTTTTGCGCCACTCGGCGATCTGCCGGGCGGCCTCGTTCCACACGTAGTTGTCCACCACGCCGATCTGGCCGTTGCTCTCAAAAAGCGGTATGAAGGCCCCCGGGGACACCAGGCCCAGCTCCGGATGGTTCCACCGAATCAGCGCCTCGGCGCTCGACAGCCTGGGCGGGTCGCACTGTATGTCGTACTTGGGCTGGTAGAACACCGTGAGCTCCTTATCCTCCACGGCGCGGCGCAGGTCGTTGAGCAGGCGCTGGTTCAGCATCTCGCGCCGCTGCATGTCCTCGTCGTACACCATCAGGTGGGTCTTGTAGTCGCCGCGGACCATGTTGCAGGCCGCCCGGGCCCGGTCGAACTGCACCACCGGCTCCAGGCTGTCCACCCCGGGCATCACGCCCATGCGCAGGCGGATGTTGGCGCCCCGGGCGTGGGAATAGACCTCGTTCTGCAGCCGGTCCAGCAGTTTCTGATGGTCGTCCAGGTGCTTGCAGAATATGTTGAAGCGGTCCGCCTCCACGCGGCTGGCGAGGCCCTCGACCTCTGTGAGGAACACCCGTATGCCGTCGCCGATGCTCTGCAGCACGCGGTCGCCGAACTCGCGCCCGTTCAAAGCGTTGACGGAGTGGAACTGCTCGATGTCCACCACGATGGCGTCCATGGGCCAATCGGGATGATAGGTGTGGATGCGGTTGACGTACTCAAAGAAGAAGTTTCGGCTGTAGAGCATGGTCAGCCGGTCGTGCTCCGCCGCGGAGATGAGCTGCCTGCCCTCGCTCAGCTCTATGATGCGCCCCACGCGGGCCAGTATGACCTCGTGCATGTCGAAGGGCTTGGTGATGAAGTCCGCCGCGCCCATCTCCAGCGCCCGCAGCTCGGCGCTGCGCTCGGCGGTGAGCATGATGACGGGGATCGCGTTGAGAAACTCGTCGTTGCGCACGCGCGTGAGCACCTCGAAGCCGTCCATCTTCGGCATGATCAGATCCAGCAGCACCACGGACAGCCTGTCGCGGTATTCCTCTATGATCTTGAGCGCCTCCTTGCCGTCGCAGGCGTAGAGTATCTCGTAATAGTCCTCCAGGATCATTCCCAGCACATCGCGGTTGATCTCCTGATCGTCGACGATCAGGACGAGCCGCGGTCTTTTCAGCTGTTTGGATATGATCATACGGTTATCCTCCTGTCGGCATGGCGTGTATGCGTGAAATCAGGCTCAGTGCTCCCTCTTCCCGACGAGGGTCTTTCTCAGCGTATCGTAGAGCAGCTCGGAGTCCGTCGGCTTGGAGAGGTGCGCGTCCATGCCCGCCTCCCGGGTCTGCCGCACGTCCTCCTCGAAGGCGTTGGCGGTCACGGCGATGACGGGGATGGCCTTGGCGTCCGGCCGGTCCATCGCCCGTATGGCGCGCGTGGCGTCCAGCCCGTCCAACACGGGCATGCGCAGGTCCATGAGCACCGCGTCGTAGTAGCCCTCGGGGTGCGCGGCGAACATCTCCACCGCCTCCTGGCCGTTGGCGGCGCGCTCGGCGGCGATGTCCTCCAGCTCTAAAAGATCCGTCAAAAGCTCGGCGTTGATGTCGATGTCCTCGGCGATCAGCACCCGAAGCCCCGCCAGCGATGTATCGTCCGCGGCCTCGGCGTCCGCGTCGGCCTGCTTCGCCAGCTCGAAGCCGATCGTCACCGTGAAGGTGCTGCCCACGCCCTTTTGGCTCTCGACGCCGATCTCGCCGCCCATCATGTCCACAAGCTTCTTGGCGATGGCCAGCCCGAGGCCGCTGCCGCCGAAGCGGTTGGTGGCGCTGGCGTCCTCCTGGGAGAAGGATTCAAACAGCCTGGGCATGAAGGCCTCGTCGATACCGATGCCCGTGTCGCGGACGGTAAAGCGCAGCGTACAGTGCTGATCGTCTGTGCCGGGAAGCTGCTCCGCCCTGAAGGCGACGCTTCCCCCCTCTTGGGTATACTTCACGGCGTTTCCGAGGATGCTCAGCAGCACCTGCCGGACCCTCAGCGCGTCGCCGACGCACAGCCGGTCCAGGTCCCCCGAGGTCTCACAGCTGTAGTTGAGCCCCTTCTCGCGGCACTGGGTCTGGGTCAGCACGCTCACCAGGCCGACGGTCTCCCGGGGCTGGAAGGGCTCCTCCTTCAGGCGCATGGCGTCGGACTCGATGTGGTTCATGTCCAGCACGTCGTTGATGAGGTCCAAAAGGTGCCGGGCGCTGGCGTCGATCTTCTCGAGCCGGTCCCGGGTCTGCGGGGTGAGCGCGCCGTCCTGCAGCGCGATGGCGTCCAGCCCCAGTATGGCGTTCATCGGGGTGCGCATCTCGTGGCTCATGCTGGCCAGGAAGCTGGTCTTGGCGCGGTTGCTCTCCTCCGCCACCCGCAGCTCCGCCTCCAGGCGCTCGCTCTCGACGACCCGCTGGGTGATGCCGGTGAGCAGCTTGTACATGATGAACACGAATATGCTGCCGCCGAAGAGTATGCCCGCCATGATGATGTCCGGGTTCCCGAACAGGCCCACCGCCAGGTAGCCCAGCAGAAAGCACACCAGCAGCGCGATGGGGATGTAGAGTATGCTGTTTCTGCTGTTCCAGGTCTTGATTGCCTTGACGTACCGTGCAAAGCGTATGAATCCGTATATATTGTACACCATCAGGATGCTTCCGAGGTAAACCATTGCGTAGATCATCCATCGGATCACGCGCATCCCTCCCCGTATCCAGACCAATGCCGACGATCGGCACGCCCATAGCTGGGCCATGATAGACAGCTTTTCTCTATTTTAGCATATAAAACCTTTTCGCGCAACCGCGAAATCATCCCCGGCGCGGCATATTTTCATGACGATATAACACAAACGACCGCCGCGCCCGCTTTTCCGGGTGCGGCGGTGGATGCTATAATCAGAGTGCAGAGTGCAGAGTGCAGAGTACAGAGAACAGATGTCAGGGAGACAAAAATGGTTTGTAACGCTTACTGCAACGCCTGCCTGATCGGCAAGCGCTTGAACGACTATCCCGCGGACGCCGCGCCGGACGCAGTCGCGGCGTACCAGGCGCGGGTGCGTGAGATCGTCGAGGATCACCCGGAGCTCAGCAGTCCGGAGAAGGACTTCGCCATCAATCAGGCCCACGAGGCGCTCTTCGGCCCGATGAAGGACTTCGGCCCCGTCAAGCGCCACTTCAACGCGCTCATGATGGCGGCGGAGCCCGCGATGATGGACGGCGTGCGCGCCGCCGAGGACCCTTTAAAGCGGGCGGTGCAGTACGCCATGACCGGCAACTTCATCGACTTCGCCGCCATGGACAGCGTGGACGAGGGCCAACTGCGTCAACTCATCGCCCAGTCCGACCGCATCCCCGTGCCGGGGGACGTGCTCGAAGCCCTGCGCGGCGCCGTGATGAACGCCCGGTCGCTTGTGTACATCGCGGACAACTGTGGGGAGATCGTGGCGGACCGTGTGCTGATGCGCGCCCTCAGGGAGATGAACCCGTCCCTTGAAATCACCGCCGTGGTGAAGGGCGCGCCCATCGTCAACGACGCCACCCGGGAGGACGCCGAACAGGTCCGGCTGCACGAGGTCGCCCGGCGCGTCGTGGACACCGGCGTGGGCATCGCGGGCTGCCCGGAGAACCGCCTGTCCCCCGAGTGCCTCGACGCCCTCGACCATGCCGACGTGCTGATCTCAAAGGGCCAGGCCAACTACGAGACCCTCTGCGGCTGCGGCCGCAACCTGTTCTACATCTTCATGTGCAAGTGCCAGCTCTTCATGGACCGCTTCAACGTGCCGCAGTTCAGCGGCATCATAACGCGGGAAGAGTGATCATTTCAAAAACCCGTTGATGATCTGCTCCTCGGCCTCGGCCTCGGTCAGGCCCAGGGTCATCAGCTTGATGAGCTGCTCGCCCGCGATCTTGCCGATGGCGGCCTCGTGGATCAGCTCGGCGTCCACGTCGTTGGCCTCCAGCGAGGGCACGGCCAGTATGCGCCCGCGGTCCATGATGATGGAATCGCACTCGGTGTGCCCGTGGCAGGGGGCGTTCCCCACGACGCAGGCGTCGAATTTCTGGTAGGAATCATCCCGCGCCACGGAGCGGGACACCACATCCGCGCTGGAGCCGGCGCCGTTCAATTCCACCTTGTACACGCTCACGGCGGACTGGCTGCCGTGGGTCATCAGGCGCTCCTTGACGATCAACCGCGCCCCGGCGTCCAGCACCGCGGTGGTCACGCGGTCGGTTGAGTCCACGCCGCGGATCTGCACCATCTCCATCTCCATGCTGCTGTTCTTCGCCATGGTGACCTCGGTGCCGGGGTTCAGTATGCGCTTGCCCGCGCCGTCGCCCTCGCCGTAGTGCTTCTCTACGTATTTGACCTTCGCGTTCTCCCCCACGTAAAACCGGTGGATGCCGTCGTGCTCGCTGTCCTGCGTGCCGCAGTTGTGGATGCCACACCCGGCGACGATCACCACGTCGCTGTCCGCGCCGATGTAAAAGTCGTTGTACACCGTCTCCTTCAGCCCGGATTCGGACAGCACCACCGGGATGTGCACGCTCTGCTTCTTCGTGCCGGGGGCGATGCGGATGTCGATGCCGTTGCCCCCGGGCTTGGAGGTAATCTCGATGCTCGCGGTGCTGCGCCGCCCGGCGCTAACGCCGTTGGCGCGGATGTTGTAGGCCCCCTCCGGCACCGCGTGCAGGTCGGCAACCTCCGCCAGTATGCGCTTTTGAATCGTATCCATGCCGCCTCAGCCCCTTTCCTGCAATCGGTCGCAGCTCGAAAGCGCCGACGCCGTGCCGATCAGCGAGGGCAGCACGGCGTCCCTCGGCCCCTGCTGGCTGATGCGCCCGTCCGCCACCACGATGATCTCGTCGGCGATGTTCAGTATACGCTCCTGGTGGGAAATCACCAGTATGGAGCTGTGCTCGATGGACTTGCGCATCTCCTCGAACACCCTGATCAGGCTCTGGAAGGACCACAGGTCGATGCCGGCCTCGGGCTCGTCGAATACGGAGAGGCGCGTGCCCCGGGCCAGTATCGTGGCGATCTCGATGCGCTTGAGCTCGCCGCCGGACAGGCTGGCGTTGACCTCGCGGCTGATGTAGTCCCGGGCGCACAGCCCCACCCGCGACAGGTATTCGCAGGATTCGGCCATGCTGAGCTCCCGCCCCGCCGCGATGCGCAGTAGGTCCACCACCTGTATGCCCTTGAACCGCACCGGCTGCTGCAGCGCGTAGCTGATGCCCAGCCGGGCGCGCTCGGTGATATTCAGGGCCGTGATGTCCTTACCGTCAAACAGTATCTGCCCGCCGGTGGGCATGCGCACCCCGGCGATCAGCTTGGCGATGGTGGACTTCCCGCCGCCGTTGGGCCCGGTGATGACCACGAACTTGTTCTCCGGCACGGAGAAGCTGACGTCCTTTAAAATATCCACGTGGCCGGCGTCGTCGTCCACGTCAAAGCGTACGTTCCTCAGTTCAAGCATGGTATGATGCTCCTTTTAGTGACAGTGATGCGTGCCGCAGCCGTGATTTGAGCAGGCCTGGCCCTCGCCGTGATGGTGCTCGCCGTGGTGGTCGCAGCGCACGTCGGGGTCGTAGCTCAACGCCCCCGCCGCCAGCGCCGCCGCCGCGGCGTCC
>JAFRFY010000083.1 GCA_017434085.1 Clostridia bacterium | reverse complement strand
GGAGGGCGCTGCCCTCGCGGAGGGCGACGTCCTCGCGGTGGGCGTGCCCGTGGACCGCTGCCCCATGGTCTACCTGGACGCGGACACCGGCGCGGTCGTGGGCATCGGCGCGGACCTGATGCGCGCCGCGGCGGCGGCGGCGGGGTACAAGGTCAACTTTGTCATCGTGGAGGAGGCATCGCTCAAGGAGGCCCTGGACAACCCGGCCTACGACGTGATACTGCCCTTCGGCAGCGCCATACCCAGCGCCTCGGGCCATCCGAGCGCGGTGTCGGAGAACCTCATACAGACGCCCTTCACGCTCGTCACCGAGGGCACCCACGTCCCGACCGAGCTGAACGCGCTCCGGGTGGGCATGCTGCGTTCGCTGAGCGGCGGCGCGGAGACGGTGCGCCAGCTCTACCCCGGCATCGCCATCACGCTGTACGAGACCATGCCCGAGAGCGTGCGGGCCCTGCGCGCCGGGGAGGTGGACGCCCTGCTGCACAACTCCTACGTGTGGAGCTACGTGCTGCAGAAGCCCTCCTACGGCGATCTGAGGGTGCAGCCCTCCGCCATGTTCTCCATGGACTTCCGGGCGGGCACCCTGGACACCCCGGAGGGGCGCGCGCGCATCGCGCGGCTGAACGGGGGCATCGCCGCGCTGAGCGACACCCTGCGGCAGGCCATCGCGCTGGACTACACCTCCCGTCGCCTGTACCGCTACGGCGTCGGCGACTACCTCTACCAGTACGGGCTGGTGCTGCTGCTGACGGGGCTTCTGTTCGTCGCGCTGATCGTGATCGCCGTGCAGAAGGTCCGCGCCGTGCGTATGGAGCAGGCCGAGAAGCTGCGCCGCCTGATCGACCACGACCCGCTGACCGGCGTGTACAGCTTAAGCGGCTTCCGCAAGCAGGTGGAGGCGCTGCTGCGGGCGCACCCGGACACGCCGTATTTGCTGTGCTACGTCAACATCAGGAACTTCAAGTACATAAACGACAGCCTGGGCATGGCGTCCGGCGACGCGCTGCTGCGCTACTGGGCCGACAGGACACAGCGGACCCTGTCCGACGCGGAGGCCATGTGCCGCATCGAGGCCGACCACTTCGCCGTGCTGCGCCGCGCCGGCGGGGAGGATAAGCTGCGCCGGGACGACGCGGAGGTCGTGGATTCCGTCAGGAACTACTTCGTCGACCGGGGCGGGGAGAACCGGGTGCAGGTCTGCGGCGGCGTGTACGTGCTGACCCCGGAGGACTACCGCCATATCGACGTGGACCACATGCTGGACTTCGCCCGCGTGGCCGAGAAGCGGGTGCGCGACACCCACAAGGACGGCTACGCCTTCTACAACCCGGAGCAGTGGGAAAAGGGCAAGCGCGTCGCGGAGGTGGTCAGCCACCTGACGCAGGCGCTGAGCGCCGGGGAGTTTGAGGTGTGGTACCAGCCCCAGGTCAACTACCGCACCGGCGGCATCGTCGGCGCGGAGGCCCTGTGCCGCTGGAACCACGCGAAGCTGGGCTGGATACCCCCCGCGGAGTTCATCCCTATGCTGGAGGAGGCCGGGCTCATCTACGAGCTGGACCGCTTCGTCTGGGACCGGGTCTGCCGGGACCTGCAGCGCTTCAACCGCATGGGCCTGCGGCAGACCGTGTCGGTAAACCTGTCCCGCTGCGACATCCGGGAGGATGAAAACATCCCCCGCCACTTCGACGAACTGGCCAGGCGCTACGGCCTGTCGCCCGACCAGCTCCACGTCGAGATCACCGAGACCGCCTATGTGGAAAACCCCGCCCTGCTCATACAGACCACGGAGCGGCTTCGGGCGCTGGGCTTTCAGGTGGAGATGGACGACTTCGGCAGCGGCTATTCCTCCCTGCACATGCTAAAGGAGGTGCCGGTGGACCGCATCAAGCTGGACCTCTACTTCCTCACCGAGACCGGCGACCAAGAGCGGGGGCGCACCATCGTCACCTCCATGGTGCAGATGGGCCACGCCCTGGGCATGGGGCTGATCGCCGAGGGCGTGGAGAGCGTGGAGCAGGCGCGGTTCCTCCAGGGCATCGGCTGCGACGAGATGCAGGGGTTCTACTTCCACAGGCCCATGCCGATGGAGGCGTTTGAGGATTTGATCAAAAAGGATACAACGGGCGATGAGGGCAACGAAAGCAAAGACATGGAGTGACGGAATCATGGAGAAATCGCGCAGGCCCACATTGCTGCAATTACAGGTCAGTCTGCCGAAGAAGATCGCGGTGACCGCGGGAATCATGCTCATACTGATCTTTTTTGTGTACCGGTTTGCCGTTCCCAACCCGAATATGATACTGATCGCGGGGCTGGTGCTGTGCTCCGCGCTGTTCGGCTTCGGCGGCGGGATCGTCGCGGCGGCCATCATGCTGGGCTACACGCTGTTCTTCTTCTCCACGGACCACAGCCTCATCCATTTTACCCCCCAGAACCTGCAGAAGGTGGCCGTGTCGCTGTTCGGCGTGGCCGCGGACATGCTGCTGGTGTGCTTTTTAAAGCAATCGGAGCTCAGGGCGTTTGGCGAGGTGGACGCCCTCACGAAGGCGCTCCACCGGGAAAACGCGCTGTTGCAGCGCATGTCGCTGACCGACGCCCTCACGGGCCTGCGCAACCGCATGGCGCTTCGGCAGGACTACGACTCCTTCCTGGGCCGCGAGGTGGCGGTGATGATGCTGGACTTAAACGACTTCAAGCACATCAACGATACCTACGGCCACGACGAGGGCGACCGCAAACTCCGCCAGACCGGCAAGCTGCTGACCGAGACCTTCGGGGAGGCCTGCTGCTACCGCTACGGCGGCGACGAGTTCCTGGTCATCGCCCCGGACATCTCCGAGTCGGACTTCCAGCAAAAGCTCGACGCGCTGATGCGCGCAAGGCCCATGATCGACGATAACGAGCGCGTGGGCTTCTCGGTGGGCTGCGTCCGCGGCGCGGTGACCGACGACGCCCGGCTGCGCAATTTCATCTCCGGCGCGGACGAGAAGATGTACGAGGCCAAGCGGGACAAGGCCCGTCCGCCGATGCCCGAGGCCGAGCTCATGCAGCCGCGGACCCGGGCCGCGGAGTACACGGTGGGTCAGATGCGGGAGTACCTGCGGGACATGTCCGGCAAGTACGACCTGGCGCGGGTGGTGGACCCCATCGAGTGCCGCATACTGGACTTTATGGACGACGGCCGCATCAGCCGCAGCGAGAGCTGCTACGGCATATGGAACGCCGAGCAGAAGTGCATCAACTGCTCCAGCGCCCTCGCCTGCCGGACCGGCTGCCCGCAGGAGAAGGCGGAGCATTTTCAGGATCAGGTGTATTTCATACAGTCCAACCCGGTGGCGCTGAAGCTTGAGGACGGCAGCGTGTACGACGCGGTGGTGGAGCTGGTGAACATCGAGCAGCACAGCGCCCGCGCCGCCAACGACCGGGCGGCGGAGAACATCGGCGCGCGGGCGGCGCACTACCTGGCCCATCACGACCGGCTGACCAACGTGCTCAACGCCGACGCCTTCCACGAGCTCGCCCGGGAGATGATCGCAAACAGCCCCGGCGTGTCCTGGGTGATGGTGTCCGCCAACATCATGAACTTCAACCTGGTCAACGCGCTGTTCGGCGTGAACCGGGGCAACGAGGTGCTGGTGAAGACCGCCGCGCTGCTCCGGGAGATCTCGGAGGACACCCGCGGCCTGTGCGGACGCCTGGGCGGGGACCAGTTCGCGCTGCTTCTCCCCGGCGCGCGGTTCAATGAGGAAGCCCTGCACAACGCCGCCCGGGTGCTCTCGGAGGTGTTCAACAGCGGCATCTACACCTTCTGCATGCACTTCGGCGTGTATCCCATCGACGATCCCTCCATCCCCGTTTCGGTGATGTGCGGGCGCGCCAATTCCGCGCTGCGCACCATCCGGGACGACATGACCCGCACCGTGGCGCGCTTCGACGACGCCATGCTGGATCGCATCCTGATGGAGCAGAAGGTCATCGGCAGCTTCGAGGAGGCGCTCAACGGCGGCCAGTTCACCATGTACCTGCAGCCGCTGGTCGGCCCGGACGGCGCGATCATCGGCGCGGAGGCGCTCGCGCGCTGGCGCACGCCGGACGGCGCCGTCGTCACCCCGCAGGACTTCATCGAGACGCTGGAGAACGCGGGCTTGATCCATAAGCTGGACGCCTACATGTGGGAGCAGGCGGTGAAGCGGCTCGACGTCTGGAAGGGCACGGCTATGGAGGGTCTGACGATCTCCGTGAACATGTCCGCGAAGGACTTCTACAGCATCGACGTGTACGACGTGCTGACCGGCCTCGTGGACCGCTACGGCGTGGACAGCGACAAGCTGCGGCTGGAGATCACCGAGACCGCGCTGCTGGTGGAGCCGGACAAGAGCGACGCCGTGGTCTCGCGGCTCCGGGAGCGGGGCTTCCTGGTGGAGATCGACGACTTCGGCAAGGGCTATTCCTCGCTGGGGCTGTTGAAGAGCATCCGGGCGGACGTGATCAAGATCGACATGAGCTTTTTGCAGGAGATCAAAGACCGCGAGCGCAGCCGGATCATACTGCAATCCGTCATCGGCCTGGCCGAGGCGCTGGGCATGGAGGTCATCACCGAGGGCGTGGAGACGGAGCAGCAGCTCAATGCGTTGACCGCCATGGGGTGCAGCCATTTCCAGGGCTACTACTTCTCCCGCCCCGTCCCCGCGGAGGAATTTGAGGCATTGTATTCGACTTCGCGCTAAACCCGGCAGGGGCCGCCCGCGGACGCCATGAATGGCGTCCCTACGGCGGGAATAGCTCCCGGGCGATGAGGGCATCGCCCCTACGACGGGAATGGCTCCCGGGCGATGAGGGCATCGCCCCTACGACGGGAATGGCTCCCGGGCGATGAGGGCATCGCCCCTACAGGCGGGCTATTCCTGTTCCCTGTTCCCTGTTCCCTGTTCCCTGTTCCCTGTTCCCTGTTCCCTGTTCCCTGTTCCCTGTTTCCTGTTCCCTCCCCCTAACCCCTGCTCCCTACTGCCTACTCCCTACTCCCTATTGCCTAAAGCGACAGAAAGGATCCCCCCATGACCTTCACCGACATCTGGACCCTACGGCCCCAACCCGCGGCGGGCGCGGTGATCTCCGGCGACGGCTACCGAGTCACGGTGCTGACGGAGCGGCTCTTTCGCCTGGAATACGCGCCCGGCAACCGCTTCCGGGACGGCGCGACCGCCATGGCCATAAACCGGGAATTTCCTCTGCCGGAATTTGAGGTGCGCCGCGGCGCGGACCGGCTGAGCGTCGAGACAGCGTGCGTGCGCCTGGAGTACGACATGAAGCCCTTCTCCCCCACCGGCCTTACTGCCGTATTGAAGGACGCTCTTTTGAACCACGGCAGCGTATGGCACTACGGCGAGTCCCGGTACAACCTGAAGGGCACCGCCCGCACGCTGGACCGGGCCGACGGCGCGACCGTCATCCCCCGCGCGCCGGGGGAGATGGGCGTGCCGCTGGATCTGGGTGAGGGGCTGATGTCGCTGGACGGCTTCGCCGCGCTGGACGACAGCCGCAGCATGGGCATGGACGATCAGGGCAACCTGACCCCCGCCGACGGCGCTGGCATCGACCTGTACCTGTTCGCCTACGGCCACGACTTCAAATCGGCGCTTCGGGACTTCTACCACCTCTCCGGCCCCGTGCCCGCCGTGCCCCGCTACGCCCTGGGCAACTGGTGGAGCCGCTACTATTGCTACACCGAGCAGAGCTACAAGGCCCTGGTGGAGCGCTTCGCCGCGGAGAGGGTGCCGCTGTCGGTGGCGGTCATCGACATGAACTGGCACGTCACCGACATCGACCCCCGATACGGCACCGGCTGGACCGGCTACACCTGGAACCCGGAGATGTTCCCGGACCCCGCCGCCATGCTCAAATGGCTGCACGACAGGCACCTCAAAGTCACGCTGAACGACCACCCCGCCGACGGCGTCCGCGCCTGCGAGGACCTCTACCCGGAGATGGCGCGGGAGATGGGCATCGACCCCGCAAGCGGCATCCCGGTGGACTTCGACGCCGGCAGCGACAGGCTTATGAAGGCCTGGGAGCGCGTGGTGCTGGACAGCTTCGAGCGCACCGGTGTGGATTTCTGGTGGATCGACTGGCAGCAGCGCGGCGGCAGCAGCGTGCCCGGCGTGGACCCGCTGTTCGTGCTCAACCACACCCGCTGGCTGTACGCCAACCGCCGGGGCGACGTGGGCATGACCTTCTCCCGCTACGGCGGCCCCGGCAGCCACCGCTACCCGGTGGGCTTCTCCGGCGACACCTGCATCACCTGGGACAGCCTCGCCTTCCAGCCCTACTTCACCGCTACGGCGGCCAACATCGGCTACGGCTGGTGGAGCCACGACATCGGCGGCCACATGCTGGGCATACGGGACGAGGAGCTGGCCGTGCGCTGGCTGCAGTTCGGCGTGTTCTCCCCCATCATGCGGCTGCATTCCTCCATGAGCGAATTTTTGAGGAAGGAGCCCTGGAGCTATTCCATGGAGCCCTGCGCCGTGATGGAGGACTTCATGCGGCTTAGGCACCGGCTGGTGCCCTGGCTGTACACCCAGGCGCTCAACGCCGCGCGGGACGGCGGCGCGATACTTTACCCCGTGTACTACGACTACAACCCCGGCTGGGCGCTTCTGGAGATACAGCACCACGAGTACATTTTCGGCGGCGACATGCTGGTCGCGCCCATCGTGCGCCCCGCGAACCCGGACACCCGCCTGGGCTGCGCCGACGTCTGGCTGCCCGAGGGGGAATGGGTGGATTTCTTCACCGGCTGGCGCTACGTGGGCGGGCAGCGCATGAAGGTGTTCCGGCCCCTCTCCGGCATGCCGGTGTTCGTGAGGCCCGGGACCATCGTGCCCATGGACGCCGCCACCGCGCCGGAAAACGGCTGCCCGCTGCCCGAGGCGCTGTGCTTCAAGGTGTTCGTGGGGCAGGACGGCGACTATACCCTGATCGAAGACGACGGCAGCCACCCCGGATCAGGGCGCTGCCGCCGTGTGGAAACACGCTGCACCGTCGAATGCGGCGACGGCCTGAGCGTGCATATTTGGCCCGCTGAGGGCGCGGCGGACCTGCTGCCGGCGAACCGCCGGACCCTCATTGAACTGGTGGGGGTGGGGAACGTCCCGCCGGACGCGGCCAGCTGCGAATACCAGAGCCGCTACGACCCCGAGACCCGCGCCCTGACGCTGGCGCTCTCGGCGTCCCCCGCCGAGGGCGCGGCCCTGCGCTGGCATCGCGCGCCCGCGCCCCCCGCGCCGGACATCCCCGCGCTGCTGTACCGGCTGCTTTTGCCCATCCGCATGGAAAACGTGGTCAAGGACGCCATGCTGGACATCGCCAATACCGTCCCCCGGCCCGAGCACCGGCTGGCGGCGTGGATGCGCTTCGACCTGCCCGAGGGCCTGGCCGAGGCGCTGGCGGAGCTGGAGGGGCTGCGGTAATCCGATCGGTTTTCATCAACCCGGGGCGTACAGATCGTCCCGGGTGATGTTTTTGAGCCATTTCTTGCTCTTGTAGTGGGCGATCACCCACGGCCACTTGACGAATTCATCCGTACACATCAAAAAATACACCCACAGCGGGGGCAGCCTGAGCACCGCGGCGGACAGGAAGGCCAGCGGCACGCCGTAGCCCCACATGTCGATGGTATCGCAGATGAAGCCCCACCGGCTGTCGCCGCCCGCGCGGAACACCCCCGCGATCAGCGAGGTGTTGACCGCCGCGCCCATCACGTAGTAGGAACAGATGAGCAGCATGACGCTCAGGTAGCCCTTGCCGGTGGCGTTCAGATCGGCGAAATTCAGCATGACGGGCCGCACCGCCAGTATGATCACCCCTCCGATGGCTCCGAACAGCACCGTCAGGCGCATCATGTCGGCGGCGGCGCGTTCCGCGTGCGCCAGCCGGTTCTCGCCGATGAGCTGCCCCAGCAGTATGCTGCCGCCGCTGGCCACGCTGAACGCCAGTATGGTGCCGAAGCTGTGCGCCAGGTGGGCGAAGGAGTTGGCCGCCACCATGTCGCTGCCCAGGAAGTGGCCGATCACCACGGAGTACATCGAGAAGGCCAGGCCCCAGGAGGCGTCGTTCAATACGGCGGGCAGCGCCATGCGGATGAAGTCCTTCAAAAGCAGGGCGTTGGATTCAAATATCGCCGAGAACTGAAGCTTCACGTCCCGGCTCCGGGCGGAGACGACCAGGCACAGTATAAGCTCCACCGCCCGGGAGATGGAGGTGGCCAGCGCCACGCCCATGGCCCCCAGCTTCGGCGCGCCGAACAGCCCGAATATGAACACCGCGTTGAGCAGTATGTTGAGGGAGAAGGCGACGGTGTTGAGCGCCGTGGAGATGGCCACCCGGCCGATGCTGCGAAGCGTTGACAGGTAGATCTCGATGACCCCCCAGCACAGGTACGCCACGCTGATGCTGCTTAGGTAGCGCGCGCCGATGCTTATGAGCTCCGGATCGTGGGTGAATACGCGCATCATGCCCTCGGGGAAGAGCATCGCCCCCAGCGCGAACAGCCCGGCGCAGATCATCGAAAAGCGCAGCGCGATGCCCTGCACCAGGTGGATGGCCCGCATATCCTTCTTGCCGTAGTACTGGGCCCCGAGCATGATCACGCCGGTGCCGATGCCGTAGAGTATCATGAACAGTATGCTGGAGTAGTGTGTCGCCAGCGATACCGCCGCGATGTGCGCCTGCCCCACGTAGTTGAGCATGATGACGTCCGCCGAGCTCACCGCGGTGCTCAGCAGGTTTTGCAGTATGATGGGGACCGTCAGCTTCATGATCTGCCCGTAGTAATTTTGGTTCATTATATCTCCTTCCGGAGGATGTCCCTACTCCCTACTCCCTACTCCCTGAAAGCCTCACAACCGCCTCCAGCGCCACGCGGATGGCGTCGCGCTCGCCGCGGGCGGTCGCCGATGCGCCGTTCGCGTAATCGCCGACGGCGTCCGCGGTGTCCGCGCCGTACAGCACCACGTTGTTGAGTATCGAGGCGGCCCTCATGCCGCGCAGGCGTCCGATGGTCAGAAGCGCGGCGCTCTCCATGTCCGCGCCCAGCACGCCCTTCTTCGACCAGTACGCGCTCACCTCGTCCGCCTCGTCGTGGTAGAAGCTCTCGTGGCTGTGGGCGACGCCCTCGTGGAAGGGCACGCCCAGCGCGGCGGCGGCGTCGAGTATGCACGACAATAGCCGGATGTCCGCGTAGGCGGGGTAGATGTTCGGGAGATACGCCTTGGACGCGCCGTCGTCGCGCACCGCGCCGGAGACGACGATCAGATCGCCCAGGCCGATACCCTTCTGCAGCGCGCCGCAGGAGCCCACGCGGATGGCCGCGCGCACGCCGATGTTGCGAAGCTCCTCCACGGCGATGCCGACGGAGCAGCCGCCCATGCCCGTGGACATCGCCAGCACGTCCACACCCTTGTAGCGCCCGCGGACGCTGCGGTATTCCCGGTTGTACGCGAGCTCCCGAGGGTCCTCCAGAAATGCCTTGATGCGGTCGACGCGGGCGGGGTCGCCGGGCAGCAGGGCGTACTTTATACCCAGCGATTCGTCCAGCGCGATGTGCGGCTGTTTCATATGATCGCTCCCTTCGTCGGTCACGCGCGCCAGTGGGTGTCGGCGTAGGTCAGCAGCTTCTCGGCGTCAGTGAGGGACATCTCGGGATACCACAGGAAGGTGCCCTTGACGCCGTAGCGCTGCACGATGTGGTCGGTGCCGCGGATCCAGTCGTCCACGCCGCCGTTGCACACGTGCACCCATATGGACTTGCCCGCGGCGGTGGCTTTGTCGTACACGATATCCCACTGTTCCTTCGTGCCGTCGGGGCCAGGCTCGCCGGGGGTCCACTGCAGGGCGTTGAGCCGGTCGAGGCTCATCAGGCTGTCCAGGTGCTTGATGGCCCCGGGGCCGTCCAGGTGGTACATGGAGAAGTCCAGGTATTCGGTCTGCGCGCGCAGGGAGTCCAGCACGAAGTCGTCGAACATCTGCGTGGACATCATGGCGGAGGCGTCGCACTGGAGCTTGGCCAGCTTGCCGGGGGCCCAGATCTGGAAGCAGTTGTAGGCGTTGCCGCCTTCAGCGTCCTTCACATGCGCGTAGAAGGCGTCGAATATCGGGAAATAGGCCTTCGTGACCTGATCCACCCGCGCCCTGATCATGTCCGGGTCCTCGATCAGGTCCATCATCAGCTCCTGCGCGCCCCGCAGCGAGGACAGCACGTCCAGGTTCTCCATCAGGTCCGGCATGTCCAGCAGCACGTCGTCGCCCATCAGCCGCCGGGCGTCGGCCACCAGCTTCAAATGGCGGCTGAACCAGGGGTTTTCGGGGTCGAAGCGTATCTCGGGGTGATCGTCCCAGTCCTCCTTAACGCAGGGCTTGAACCATATGGTGTCCTCGGAGAAGCCCACGTCGCTGCCCAGGTAGGCGGCGGTGGAGCCGGGGCCCAGGCACACGTCCAGGTTCGGAAAGCTCTCCGCCAGGAACAGGTGGTTTTCGCAGAACACGCGGTAGCGCTCCGCCAGCCCGCGGGCGTTCAAATACTTGTCGTCGAGGTCGCGCCACCAGAGCTCCTCCGGCAGGGTGTAGTAGCGCCCCTGGCAGATGATGGAATCGTTCACGCCGCCCGGGGCCTTTTTCCCCACGTACCGCTCCAGCTCGGGCTTCCTCGCCAGCACGTGCATCAGCGGCCGCCCGGTGTTGCACTGCTTCCAGTAGTTGACCCATTTCTCCCGGGTCTGTGCCCAGTCCTTCTTATAGAGCATGGCAAGATATCTCCTTTGATTATCGCCGTTCAGTCCGACGGGCGATGAGGGCATCGCCCCTACGAGGTTCCCCTACTCCCTGTTGCCTACTCCCTACTGCCTGCTTCATCCCTTCACCGCGCCGGCGGTCACGCCGCCGATGATGTAGCGCTGGCCGACGGCGTACACCGCCACCACGGGGATGACGGTCATCACGATGTCGGCGAACACGTAGTTCCAGTTGCTGCCCTCCTTGCCGAAGAACTGGTACACCGACATGGTCATCGGGAACAGCTTGCTCTTGGAGGACAGGTACAGCGGCGTCAGAAAGTCGTTCCACACGCCCATGAACTGGAGTATGAAGCAGGTCATCAGCGTGGGCTTCAGAAGCGGCAGTATGACGCGGAAGAACATCATCGTCGGCGGCGCGCCGTCGATCACCGCGGCCTCGTCGAGCTCTGTGGGGATGGTCTCCACAAAGCTGTAGATCGTGAACACGCAGAAGGGGATCATGGCGCTGGTGAACACCAGTATGATGCCCAGGTGGGTGTTGGTCAGGTGCATCCACTGGAACACCCGCACCAGGGTAACGTAGTTCACCGGGAAGAACAGGCCGCAGATGAAGAAGTAGTAGATGAAGTTGTTGAGCTTCGTGCGCTTGCGGCTCAACACGTAGGCCGCCATGGCGCACAGCAGCACCCCCGCGGTGGTGGAGGCGAAGGCGTAGAGCAGGCTGTTGCCGAAGCCCGTCATCAGCTTGGCCTTTTTGATGACCTCCGCGTAGTTGGTGAACACCCACTGGGTGGGCAGGTTCAGGTTCATGCGGGCGGCCTCGCCCTTGGTCTTGAAGGAGTTGATGAGCACCAGGTACAGCGGCGCGACCACCGCCAGCGATAACAGCACGCATACAACCTGTTTGAGTACGGCGGTCAGCCGCATGGCTCGCCTTGCCTTGCTGTTGACCATGTCAGGCGACCCCCTTTCGGCTCATCCCGCGGACGATCAGTATGCCCGCCACCGCGGTGACCAGCAGCAGTATGGAGTTGAAGGCCGTGGCCATGCCGTACTGCCCCGCGCCGTAGAACTGGAAGGAGTAGGTGGTCATGACCTCCGTGGCGTGGCCGGGGCCGCCGTTGGTGAGCACGTAGATGATGTCGAACACCTTGAGGCCGTAGGTCACGCCAAACACCAGGTTGATCATGATGGCCCCGCGCATCATCGGCAGGGTCACATTCCAAAGCCGCTGCCAGAAGTTGGCGCCGTCCACCTTGGCGGCCTCGTAGTAGGTTTTGTCGATGGCGCTTAACCCGGTCATGAATATGGTCATCACGTAGCCCATGCCGCGCCAGGCGTCCACCAGGTAGATCGACTTCCACACCACGTTCAGGTCCGACAGCCACTTTTGTTTTAAAAAGCCCAGCCCGACGGCCTGCAGCGCCCCGTTGAGCATGCCGTTTTTGTAGTTCAGCACGGAGGTGAATATGATGCCGATGATCACGAACGGTATGATCGAGGGCAGGTAGAACAGCGTGCGGTACGCACCCATGCCCTTCATGCCCTCAAAGAGTATGATCGCCAAAAACAGCGCGGGCACGATCTTGATGATGTTGGAGACGACCGTGAACTTGAGCGTGTTCAGTATGCCGCTGGAGTAGCTCTTGCTCGACGTGAATATTTCGATGTAGTTTTTAAGCCCCACGAAGTGCAGGCCCGTCTTCGGCGTGCTCTTGCTCCAGTCCGTGAAGGAATAGAATACGCCCAGCACGCTGGGGAGCAGGAAAAACAGCACGTACAACGCCAGCGGTATCAGCAGGAACCACTGGGGATAGACTTTCTTCTTGTTCATGCCCTCGACACCCTCTTGTTGCACAAGGCCGGACACCGAATGATTGGTTCTTCACGTTGATATGAAGAATCCAATTGATCGATGTCCGGCCTTCGCGCGATTGCGATTACTTCCAGTACTCGTCGCCGACGGTGGCGGCGGCCTCAGCGCGGTAGCCGTCCATGCGGGCGAGCACCTCGTTGGCGTCGATGCCGCCCTGGATGTACTCAATCATGTCCTGACCGAACTGCATCCAGTAGTCGTTGGTGTACTTGGTGCCGTTCTGCAGCACGCAGCACTCCAGCTTCTCCGGCGGGATGGTCTCCATGAACGCCTCTTCCTCGGGCAGCCAGTGCTGCTCGATGTCCACGTTCACGTGCAGGTTGGTGTACTTGGGAGAGTTGTCCAGGATCTCCTGCAGGCTTTCCGGCGTGCAGACGAACTGGAACCACGCGCGCACCAAGTCCTCGTGCTCGGTGCCCTTGTAGCCGAACATGGTGGGGCCGGCGGGGCTGGTGGTGTACCAGGTGTTGTCGCCCAGCGGGATCAGGAACAGGCCGAACTCGTCGGTGGTGCCGGTGTCGTCCTTGATCTGCTTGATGGTGGAGGAGTTCTCGATGGTGAAGGCGATGGTGCGGTCACCGAACTCGTTGGACTGGTTGGCGGAATCGGTGCCGATCCAGTCCTCGCCGAAGTAGCCCAGGTCGGAAAGCTCCTTGAACTGCTCCAGCACCTCCAGCATCTTGGCGTTGCCGGCGAAGGTGGCCTTGTTGGTGTTCAGCGCCTCGTACAGGCCGGGCTGGGCCTCCTCATACACGCCGCCGATCTGGAAGAAGGCCAGCTGGTGACGCCAGCCGTCCGCGCCCGCCATGAACCACGGGGTGATGCCGGCCTCGGCGATCTTCGCGCAGACGTCCTTGAGCTCGGCGTAGGTGGTGGGGGCGGTCAGGCCCATCTCGTCGAACAGGGTCTTGTTGTAGACCATGACGTACTCGGGGCTGTTGTGCCAGATCTGCAGGCCGTACAGCTTGCCGCCCGAGATGCAGGCGGACTGCCGGGACTCGGGCATGACGTTCTGCCAGTCGGCGCCGGTGAAGTCGATGCAGCGGTTCTCGGGGTCGCCGATCATGGACTCGATGGCGCCCACGGGGTTGGACTGGATCCAGAACACGTCGGGGCAGGTGCCGTTGTCCAGGTCGCTGGTCAGCACGTTGAAGTACTGGTCGGCGGGCAGGGTCTGCAGGTCCACGGTGACGCCGTAGGTCTCCTCGAAGCGGGCGATGGTCTCGTCGTAGCGGCTGCCCATCCAGTCCGCGGACACCAGTATGCTCAGCTCCTCGCCCTCGAACTGGCCCTCGTTCGGCACAGCCTCGACGACCACGTTCTCCGCGCTCGCCACGGCCAGCGCGCTCACGGCCAGCAGCAGGCAAAGCACAACACTCAACAGCTTCCTCATCATGAATACCTCCTGTCGTTTTTTTCATGCAATCCACACGGGATTACATCATGATAACATCATAATACCAAAGCCCGACGCGGATTTCAACCCGTTTGGTTAATGGATTTCTGTATTTTTTTAATATTGATCGTCTAATCATACGCGCAGCCCCGCCGGATGAACCCGGCGGGGCTGCGTGGGGCCGCGGCGGGGCATCAGCCCGCCTTTTTCAGATACGACTCGTTGACGTAGCCGCGCTTGCCGTCGATGGTCTTGACGTGGGCCCAGCCGTCGGCGACGGAAATCACCATCACGTACTCCCCGGCGGCCAGCTTCTTCACCCGGCTGGCGGTCTTGCTGGCCTTCCTGCGGAGGTTGACCTTCTGGGTCGTCTTGTACAGCTGGGTGGAATCCACCGTGCCCAGCTTCTCCACGTGGTCGCGGAAGATGTAGCCGACCTTGCCGCCCAGGGTCATGATCTTGTAGTAGGACTGGCTCGCCTTGCCGGTGGAGATCACCTTGGTGCCCTTTTTGAGCGTGGTGACGATGTCGGAATTGCCGGCGCTCTTGCGCACCCTCGCGCCGTCCACGGTCACCTTCATGATCGTCCACGTGGCGGCGGACGCGCTGATGAGCGCCACGGTCAGGGCCATGATCAGCGCCAGGCACAGGATGGTCTTTCTCTTCATACCGAAACCTCCAAACAGTAAAGAATATGACCTTGCTTCAACTGAATTGTAACACAACAGAATGGAAATGTGACAACATTCGTGTGACAATAGAATGACTTTTTTGTTGGGTATCCTAAAAGCCCCGGCAGGACGCGCCGGCCGGGGCGATCGTGGGGGAACGGTTACTTCACCAGCGCGAAGAAGCCCTCGATGTCGTTGGTCTCGCACTCGCCCTTCGCCATCCAGAAGTCCGCCATATCCTGGCTGATGGCGTAGATGCTGCGCTCGGTGGCGGGGTCGTTGAGCGTGGCGTTGGCCTCGCGGCCGAAGAACTCCAGGCCCTCCTTGTCGGCGGCCACGTCCTCGGCGGTAACCTCCTCAAAGCCCGCGGCCATCAGCGCGTAGGCCTCGTCGGGGTTCTCGTTCATGAAGTCCACGGCCTTGTACCAGCACTCCGCCACGGCCTCGACGATCTCGGGGTGTTCCTCGGCCAGCTTGCTGTTGACGACCAGGGAGTCCATGATGGTCTCCGGGTAGTCCGCGCTGGTCACCAGGGCGTGCGCGCCCTCGATCGCCAGCGCCTCCGAGAGCTCCGGCTCCCACATGATAGCCGCGTCCACGGAGCCGCTCATGAAGGCCAGTCCGGCCTCGGTGGTGTCGCCCATGTCCACGACGTTGATGTCCGCCTCAGTGAGGCTGCTGCCGTTCTCCAGCGCCGTCAGGAAGAAGTAGTAGGAGGACGCGGACTTGTCCAGCGCCAGGGTGCGGCCCTTGAGGTCGTCCAGCGTGGCGATGTCCGCCGCGGCCACCAGGCCGTCCGCGCCGCGGGAGGCGTCCATGGCCAGCACGTAGCGGCTGGTCGCGCCGTTGGCGTACATCTTGATGTTGGGGTCCTGGGCGGTGGCCAGGAAGTCGATGTTGCCGGTGGTGATCAGTGCCGCGTAGGTGGATTCGTCCTCGATGACCTGTATGTCCATGTCCAGCCCGGCCTCCTCAAAGTAGCCGTTGGCCTGCGCGATGAACATCGGCGCGTAGCCCGTCCAGGTACAAAACGCCATGGTGACCTTGGTCAACCCCTCCGCGGAGGCGGCGCCCGCCAGCAGCATGGCCGCCAGCATCAGCGCAATTATTATCCTCATCGTGTGCTTCATAATACCATATCCTTTCGTTATTCTAAGCGGCCTTTGCCGCAAAGTCACTTGTCCATCGCCGCGTCGCTGCTCTCCTGCCAGAGCATCTCCATGATGTGCGACTTGATCTGCTGGAACTCCGCCATCACCAGGCAGTGGTGGTTGCGGGGTTCGGGGAGCTCGACGGTCAGTATCTCGCGGATGCGCCCGGGGCGGCGGCTCATCACGTAGACGCGGTCGCCCAGCAGCACGGCTTCGTCGATGTCGTGGGTGATGAAGAGTATGGTGGTGTTGGTGCGCCGGCTGATGTCCGCCAGCAGCTCCTGCATCACCACGCGGGTCTGGGCGTCCAGCGCGCCGAAGGGCTCGTCCATCAGCAGTATCTCCGGCTCGTTGGCCAGCGTGCGGGCGATGGCCACGCGCTGCTTCATGCCGCCGGAGAGCTGCTTGGGCAGGGCGTTCTCAAAGCCCTTGAGGCCCACCAGCTCGATGTACCGCTCGGCGATGTCCCTGCGCTTTGCCGCCGGGAGCTTCTTCATCTTTAAACCGAACTCCACGTTCTTCCGGACCGTCAGCCACGGAAACAGGCTGTAGCCCTGGAACACCATGCCCCGGTCGGCGCCCGGCCCCGAGACCTGTCTGCCGTCCAGCAGCACGCTGCCGGAGGAGGCGGTCTCCAGCCCGCCGATGATGTTGATCAGCGTGGTCTTGCCGCAGCCCGAGGGGCCCACGATCATCACGAACTCCGATTTGCGAATCTCCAGGCTGACGTCGCGGAGGGCCTCCACCCGCCGGTTCCCGCTGTCGAACACCTTGTTCAGGCCCTCGACCCGCAGCATCACATCGTCCTTCATGCGCGCCTCACTTCCCGTCCGCCAGGCGCTCGTACCACGGCGCCACGAGGCGTGTCAGTATGCGGAAAATCCAGTCCGTGACCAAGCCGATCAGCCCGATCAGTATGAGTCCCGCGAATATGGTGTCCGTCGCCAGGTAGCGCTGGGATTTCAGTATCATGTAGCCCAGGCCGTTGTTGGCGGCCACCATCTCCGCGACCACCAGATAGGTCCAGGCCCAGCCGACGGTCAGCCGCAGATCGTCCATCAGCCCCGGCAGCGAGGCGGGCAGTATGACCTCCCGGTAGACCTGGAACCTGGAAGCGCCCAGCGTGCGGGCGGCGTTGATCATGTTGCGGTCCACGCCGGAGACGGTGTCGCACACCATCAGCACCAGCTGGAAAAACGTGCCCAGGAAGATGATGGTGTACTTCTGGTTCTCGCCGATGCCCAGGTACAATAGCGTCAGCGGCACCAGCGCCACCACCGGCAGGTAGCGGGCAAACTCTATGATGGGCTGCACGAAGGCGGAAAACTTCTTCGAGTTGGCCATCAGCATGCCCATGGGCAGCGCCACGACCACCGACCACAGCCAGCCGATCATCACCCGGGAGATGGATTCCCGGCAGTTGGCCCACAGCGTGCCGTCCTTCGCCATGGCGACGATCTTCCGCGCCACCGCGGTGGGCGTGGGCAGGAAGATTTCGCTCACGCTGCCGCTGTACGAGGCCAGGCACCAGAAGAGTATGATCAGGCAAAAGCATATCAGGGACAGAAGCCGGGTCGTGTCGATTCGCTTGTTTTTCATAAGGCATATCTCTTGTTTGTTGATTTATCACTTTAATATGGTATAACAAACCGCGCGAAAAATCAAGTTGAATTTATATGAAGCCGACCAGGAAAACCTGCTTGAAATGGGGGGCGATATCTGTTATTATGATACTGTAAACTGACCCGCGGGAGAGATGCACATGACGCTCACCGGCTACTATTTCAACGCCACCGGCACCTATGCCTTCTACGACGGCGAGCGGGGGGTCTGCCGCGTGGTGGGCGCGCCGCTTCAGCCGATCCGCGTCTACCGCGACAAGGCGGTGTGGACCGTCAGCCGGGACAGCCTGCGCGTCACGGACGCCCACACCGGCGAGGAGGTCGCCCGCATCCTCCGGCTGAGCGGCCGGCGGTTCGTCATCGCCATGGACGGCGTCGCGGTGACGGGCCGGGTCATCCACAAGCTGTTGCGCAGCGCCATCGTCTACACCGACCTGGACGACGAGGAGGTGGGGCGGATGGAGTACCGCGTGGACCGTTCAAGGTCCCGGGGGCTGTCCCCGCAGCGCTATGTGGCCACAGTGCGGGGCGGTGACGCGCTCATCGCGGCGATGCTGGCCGCGCCGTTTTTGGACATCAAGGGCATCCGCGTGGGGTGACGGCAGATCAAGGCCATGCGCGGGCCGCGCCGGGGGCGCTTCGAGCTGGTCGATGTCCCGGGCTATTGTGTGAAGATTTATCGAATGTGGTGGATATTACAGGGCGTTTATGCTATGATATTTGTGGATGGATATGACGGCGCGGTCGGTGGGCTGCGCCAATGATTTCATCCCGGAAACAAGGGCGCAGACGGGAAATGGACAGGCACTCATGGCGACGGGTACGCTGTGGCATGCGCGGCCCGCGGCCTGGGGGCAACAGCTTTGACGGCATCGCCGCGAAGGACAGGGACGGCGAGGCGTGGCGAAGCTGTGTTTTTTGGACCGTAAACGCAAACGGAACGGTGGCAGACTGATCGCCATGAGCCGCCGCGGGAGAGGCCCTCGAGACGGCCTCGCTTTTTCGCAAACCCGACTTCGTAATGCCCGGCAAAACAGGAGCGCGCTTCCAAGCGTTGTTCCGCGAGGCTGCCGGGAGGGAGAGAGGACAGTGTACAAACGCAACAATCAGGGATGGCTGAAGCACCTGGATTTCATACTGTGGGATGTATTCTCGCTGCAGATCGCCTTCATACTCGCCTACACGATCCGGCACGGCGGCATGCCCTACGGGAACGAGGTATACAGGACCCTCGCCATCATGCTCGTCGTGGTGGATATATTGATCGCCGACATCTTCAATACGATGCACGGCGTGATGAAGCGCGGCTATTACCAGGAGGCAATCCAGACGCTGAAACAGGCCGCGCTGGTCCTGGCCGTCGTATCGCTCTACATGTTCTCCGTGCAGAGCGGCGATATATACAGCCGTATCACGATATTCCTGACGGCGGTGTTTCATTTTATCCTGGGATACGGCGTGCGCATGGCGTGGAAGCCGATCGTGCGCAGGATCGCCAAGAAGAGCAGAAAGGCCGCGATGATACTCGTCGCCGACGAGAAGCAGGTGTCGGAAGTCCTTGCGATGGTGAGCGACACGGACGATGTGGAGTACTCGGGGATCGTGCTGAGCAACAGGGACGGCACAGGCGGCGCGATTGACGGCGTACCGGTGGTCGCCAGCCTGGAAACGGCAGCCGACTATATCTGCCGGGAATGGGTCGATGAGGTGTTCGTCTATCCGGCGCAGCTGACCGATATCGAAGTGCGCGGATCGGGCCGGGACGTGCTCGACGGGGGACTGTTGGTCGATGACGCGCCGGAGGAGGCCACGGTGGCGGGGCTGATCGAGGCGTGCCGCCAGATGGCGGTCCCGGTGCATATCCGGCTCCCGATCTCCAATATCAGCGACCGAAGCTTCATAGAAAGGGTCGCGGGGTATGACGTATTGACCAGCGCGGCCAATTACGCAAGCCCCAGGCAGCTCGCGTTGAAGCGCGCGATGGACATCGTGGGCGGCCTGGTCGGCAGCCTGATCGCGCTCGTCGTCATCGCCGTCGTCGGCCCCGTCATCAAGCGGGAAAGCCCCGGGCCGATACTGTTCAAGCAGACCCGCATCGGCAAAAACGGCAGAAAATTCCAAATCTACAAGATTCGCTCCATGTACCTGGACGCCGAGGAGCGCAAGGCCGAGCTGATGAAAAACAACCGCGTGTCCGACGGCATGATGTTCAAGCTCGACTGGGACCCGCGCATCATCGGCAACAAGATCGTGGACGGCAAGCAGGTCACGGGCATCGGAGAGAAGATCCGCTCCGGCAGCTGGGACGAGTGGCCCCAGTTCTTCAACGTGCTCAGAGGCCAGATGAGCCTCGTGGGCACGAGGCCCCCCACGGTGGATGAATGGGAAAAGTATAAATACCACCATAGAGCCCGCCTCTCCACAAAGCCCGGATTGACGGGCATGTGGCAGGTGAGCGGCAGAAGCAGGATCACGGATTTTGAAGAGGTCGTGAAGCTGGATACCGAGTATATCAACCATTGGAGCATCGGCCTGGATATCCGCATCCTGATCAAGACGGTAAAAACGGTGTTCACGAAGGACGGCGCGATGTAAACCGCGCATAATGACGGAAGCACGATGCACCGAACCGACTGGTTTTGTTATCGGTCTTTATGATTGTGGCCGTGTATGTTAGGCATTTTGCAAACAGTCTCTGCGACTGCGCGGTCGTATTTGAAAGGAAGGGCATCCGGATCGGGACGCATTGAGCGGTCGGACGGTCTGGTACAGTATCGTTTCTTTCAGGCCTCACAGCCCGATAAAGATTTCCCCGTCCCTTGTGAGCACATCGACGCGCACGCCGAAGGCCCTGTCGAGCCATTCGGGGGTGAGCAGCTCGCTCGGGGCGCCCTCGGCGAGGATCGTCCCGTCCTTCATCAGGTAGATGTCATCGCAGTAGCGCGCGGCGAGGTTCAGGTCATGCAGCGTCATGACCGTCATGCCGTCGAAGGCTTTAAGGCGCTTCATGAGCTCGATGCGGTACTGTATGTCCAGGTGATTGGTCGGCTCGTCCAGCAGTATGGCCTCGGGCCGCTGCACAAGGCAGCGCGCGAACATCACTCGCTGCAGCTCTCCGCCGCTGAGGGTGCTCACCCGCCGGTCCCGCAGCGCCCACAGCGACGTCTCGCGCATGACCTCATCCAGTATGTCCTCATCCTCGCGGTCGTAGGGCAGCATGACCTTCTTGTAGGGATAGCGCCCGGTCCGCACCACCTCGCACACCCGAAGCTCGGATTCCGCGAAGGACTGCATCTGCATCATCACGGCGATCCTTCGCGCGTACTCCCGCCGGGGGATCTGTTCTACGGGCACGCCGTCCACGCGGACGTGTCCGTTCGCGGGATACTGCCGGTACAGGTGCCGAAGCAGCGTGGTCTTGCCGGAGCCGTTCGGGCCGATGATGCCGTAGATCCTGCGCCCCTCGAAGCGGGCGGAGACGCCGCTCAGTATGCGCTTCTTCCCCACCGAGAAGGACAGCGCGTCAACCTCGATTTTCATGGTAGATCCTCCGGATCATCAGTATGAACACCGGCGCGCCGATGAAGGCGGTCATCACGCCGATGGGCATCTCCTGCGGCGCGAAGGCCGTGCGGGCCACGGTGTCGGCGAGGTTCAGAAAACACCCGCCCGCCAGCGCCGAGGCCGCCACCAGCCAGCGGTGCGCGGTGCCCACGACCCGCCGCATGATGTGGGGGATGATGAGCCCGACAAAGCCCACCAGCCCGGACACCGACACCACCACCGACACCGCCAGCGCGGAGAGCAGTATCAGCGTAAGCTGCATCGCGCGGACGTTCATGCCGGACTGGGCGGCGGCGTCCTGCCCCAGAAGCAGCAAATCCAGCTCCTTCTCCAGCAGGCGGCAGAGCACGAGCAGCAGCAAAAGCGCCGCCAGCGTCACCCGCACGTCGGCCCAGTTGCTGCCGGAGAAGGAGCCCGTGAGCCAGTATTGCGCCGAGCGCGCCTGGGCCTCGTTGCTCGAGGAATAGATGATGAGCGTCGTCGCCGCCTGGAAGAAGGCCGACACGCCCATGCCGGTCAGCACCAGCCTGACGGGGCTGGTGCTCTTGCCCTGCAGCGCCACCACCAGCGCGATGGCGACGAAGCTGCCCACGAACGCCGAGAACACCACCCGCCCGACGGGCAGAAAGGCGAACCACCGAAACACGATGGCCCCCGCCGCGCCCGCGCTGGCCCCGGAGGACACGCCCAGCACGTAGGGCTCCGCCAGCGGGTTGCCGGTGAGCGTCTGCATCAGTATGCCCACGATGCTCAATACCGCCCCGCCCAGCACGCACAGGCACACGCGGGGCAGCCTGACCATCACGACCAGGTTGTAGAGGTTGGGGTTCGCGGCTTCGCCGCCCGTGACCAACACCCGCAGCGCGTCCAGCACGTCGCCGCGCGCGAGCGACGCCGCGCCCCAGAACAGCGCGCCGAAGGCCGTGGCACAGAGCAACAGCGCCAGCGCAAGGCAGATGATCCATTGATAATAACGTTTCATAATTTGGAAAGAGGCCCGCGGGAATATCCCGCGGGCTGTATTATTCGAAGGTGTTCTTTTATCCGATCGTCACCCATGGATCTCCTCGGCCAGGCGCGCCAGCGCGTCCACGCTGCGCACGCCGGGGCAGATCTCGGACAGGCGCACGCGCACGAAGTTGCCGTTCTTCACGGCATCCAGGTCCTGTAGCGCCGGGTTGGCCTTGAGGTTCTCGACCTTGGCGTCGAAGTCGTCGGTGTTGCGGATGGAGGTGGAGTAGTCGCAGATGATGATGTACTGCGGATTCTCTTGAAGCACGGTCTCCCAGCCGGCGTAGTCCCAGGTCTTGTCCACGCCCTTGCCGGAGAGTATGTTGTTCGCGCCGATGAGCTTCAACAGGTTGGTGGTGTAGCCCTCGAAGGCGGTATAGATCTGGTCGTCCTCGTCGGTGGAGTCGTAGATGAAGCAGCTCACCTCCGGCAGGCCCTCCAGCTTCGCCTGAACCTTCGCGAGCTTCTCCTTCTCGGCGGCGACGTAGGCCTCGGCGGCGTCCTGCGCGTCGAAGATCTTGCCGTACATCAGCAGATCATCAAACAGCGTGTCCAGCGTGGCGTCGGTGCGCAGCATGGACTGGGGCACGAAGATCGGTATGTTCTGGGCCACGATGTCCGCGGCGGGAATGGCCCTCTGCGTGAAGGGCACCGCCCAGCCGGTGGTGAAGTCCGGCGCGGCCTCCATGAACACCTCGTAGGCGGGCCACTTCTCGGCCAGCACGGGCACCTTGGCGTAGTCCTCGGCCAGGGGCTCGTAGATCTCCTCCTCCAGGAAGGCGGTGCCGGCCATCTTGTCGGCCAGGCCCAGCGCCAGCAGCATCTCGGTGGTCGCCTGGGACATGGACACAGCCTTCTGCGGCGCGGCATCCACGGAGAAGTCGTAGTCGTTGCCGTCCAGGTTCTGGCTCCAGGTCACGGGGTACTGGCCCTCCGCCACCGCGACGGCGGACAGCGCCAGCAGGCAAACGAGCAGCAGTGCAAACAGTTTCTTCATGGTGATTCCCTCTCTTCCCTGAAATAATATAAAACAGGACATGCCGGACTCCCATCCGCACATGTCCTGTCATAGGTAACGCCAAAACAGACCGCCGCTTTGCCGGCGTGTCGGGGACGCGCTCAATCAGGAACATATCGTTCTTGGGTCCGAAGAAGCCGATAGTCGTCTTCACAGGCAGGTCTTCTGACTTGGCTTCATCGCTTCCATATCCCTTCTCGACCTTCCGGCCAATGGTCCATCACATGAAAGCTCAGCTTCACAGCAGCGGTCCTGTCGGAGATTCGCACTCCGTTCCCTTTTCACCCGTGCGCTGGCACGAACACCTGTGAATACCCGTTATTCAATTGTTATGGTTCATTATAGCATGGTATCGTCCCTAATGCAAGTCGTTGCGTTGACTTTCTTTCTGAAATCGCGCGCGCATCAGGGGCTTGATGCCGCCGACCTCGAGGATCATCCGCTGCTGTTGGCCGAGCTGGTCGCAGGGCAGGGTCTCGCCCGTTTGGCACAGCGTGACCTGACCGGCGTCGAGGTCCAGCGTCACGGCGTCGCCGTCGCGGACCTTGTCGCGTATACCGGTGCAGACGATGGGCAGCAGCCCCAGGTTGACGGCATTTCTATAGAATATCCGGGCGAAGGAATCGGCCAGCACCGCCTTTGCGCCCATGTTCAGCAGCGCGATGGGCGCGTGCTCCCGCGACGAGCCGCAGCCGAAGTTGCGCCCCGCCACCACGATGCCGCCCTGCGGGAAGTTGGGGGCGATGTCCGCGCTGACGCCCTCCAGGCAGTGGCGGCCGATCTCCTTGGGATCGGTGAGGGCGAGGTACGCGCCGGGGTAGATCTGGTCGGTGTCGACGTTGTCGCCCACCACGATGACTTTGCCTGTCAGCTTCGTTTCCATTGATTTGCCCTCCTCTTACAGATACGCTCTCGGGTCGGTGATCCTGCCGTTTAATATGCTCGCCGCCACGGTGGCCGGGGACGCCAGGTAGAGGCTGGCCTCCTTGGAGCCCATGCGGCCGGGGAAATTGCGGTTGGTGCTGGTGATGCACACCTCGCCGGGGGCCAGTATGCCAACGTGAACGCCCAGGCACGCCGCGCAGCCCGGGGCGTTGACGGTGGCCCCGGCGTCGATGAGCGTCTGGAGGTGGCCCAGCCGGATGCACTCCTGCATCACTTCGTTGGAGGCGGGCACCACGATGAGCCGCGTGTAGGGCGGTATGCGCTTGCCCTTCAATATTTGCGCCGCGGCGGCGATGTCCTCCGTGCGCCCGCCGGTGCAGGAGCCGATGTACCCCTGGTCCAGCCGCACATCGCCCTGCGCGATCACGCTTTGCAGCGTGTGGACGTTCTCCACGCTGTGCGGGCAGGCCAGCTCCGGCTCCAGCGCGCCGACGTCGAACACGTGGGTCTCGGCGTACCGATAGCCCGGGTCCGTGTACTGTATCTCAAAGGGGCGCACCGCTCCCGGTCCCACACCTTCTCGCCGCCCATCTCGTAAAAGGAATAGACGGTCTGCAAGTAGAGGTCGTTGATCTCGGCAAAATCGACCTTCGCGGTCACGATCTCCCCTGTTTTGACCGCTTTTCTCCCGCTGTTCTTCGCCAGTATCTTCTCGATCGCGTGCATGCGGCTTCCCCTCCTGTCCTCGGTTTGAATATTGTATACAGTATATGGAGGATTTGACCATGGACGCATTGGAGCTCATGCCCGTTCGGGTGCGCATCACCTCGATATTGAAAAAGGCGATCTACACCGGGGAGTACCACAGCGGGGACGAGCTGAGCCTCAGCGACGTGGCCGCCCAGCTGGGGGTCAGCCGCACGCCGGTGCGCGAGGCGTTCCAGGCGCTGGAGGCCGAGGGGCTGATCACGCTGCGGATGAACCGGGGGGCCGTCGTCAACAACATCGACCGGAAGTTCATTGCCGACATATTCGACATGCGCCTGCTGCTCGAATCGGAGGCCGCCGCGCGGGCCGCCGAAAACGGCATGGCGACCGCCGAGCTGCTGGAGCGGCTCTACGATCTGCGGGACCATCTGGAAACGCTGGACCGGGCGGACTACGAGGCGCTCAACCAGGACATCCACATGGCGATCTGGACCGCGGCGGACAACCACAAATTGAAGAGCTACCTCATGGAGCTGTGGAACGGCCCCAGCACCGGGCGCGGCGGGGACGAGGCGGCGGCGCATTACAGGGAATCCACCTTCGAGCACATCGCCATACTCCACGCCGTCCGGGACGGAAAGCCCGAGGAGGCCCGGGCCGCCATGGCGCGGCACATCTCCCGGAGCAGGGAGAACATATTGAAGCGCTATCCCGGGTAATCCCCTCCCCTGCCGGGAATCCGGGGGGCGGGCGCCCCTGCATCGGGTTTGGCGGTATATTCGTTTTGACAAAGCTCAACCCCTTGACACCGTGCACATCGATGTGCTATGATGGCATCAACAGGCAAAGGAGCCGTTTTTTGCGGTCCCTTTGCCTGTTTTTTTATGAAGCATGCGCGCAGATGACGGGCTGGGAGGCGATACCATGGCGGCGTTTGACAAGGTGAAGAGCGGTTTTGCACAGATGGACGATATACTCGATTACATCCGCATGGGCGACAACGTGGTCTGGCAGGTTTCCGACATCGACGAATTCCGGTTTTTCGCGGTGCCGTTCGTCGAGCAGGCGAAGAAGGACGGGCGGGACATACTCTACATACGCTTTGCCCAGCACCCGCCGATACTGGACGATCTGACCGGCGTGCGGCTTGTTCGGTTCGACCCGGACGCGGGCTTCGAGGCCTTCACCGTGGCCATACACGACGAGATCACCCGCGCGGGCCGGGACGCCTTCTACGTGTTCGACTGCCTGTCAGAGCTTCAATCGGTATGGTACACCGATCTGATGATGGGCAACTTCTTCCGCGTCACCTGCCCGTACCTGTTCGAGCTGGACACGGTGGCGTATTTCCCCGTGCTGCGGGGGCGGCATTCCTTCGACGCCATCGCCCGCATCCGCGAGACGACCCAGCTGTTGCTGGACGTGTGCTCCAACGAGAAATGGGTCTACCTGCACCCGCTCAAGGTGTGGCGGCGCAACTCGGACACCATGTTCATGCCCCACGGCTACCGAAAAAGCACCGGCGAATTCCAGCTGATCGACAACGGCGTCAGCATCAGCCGTTACTACCAGACCATCCAGGAGATCCGGGAGAAGAACCAGGACCAGAACATCGACAGCCACGACCGCTTCTTCAACATGGCGCGCGCCGCGTATGACGCCGGGCAGTTTACGCCGGAGATGGAGGAGCAGATCATCGACAGCACCATGACCAAGGACAAGCACCTCAAGGCGCTGGTCAAGGCCTATTTCGCGCCGTCGGACTACTTCCTGCTGCGGGACCGCATGATCGGCAGCGGCGCCATCGGCGGCAAGGCCTGCGGCATGCTGCTGGCGCGGAAGATCGCGGAGACGGAGATCGACGCATACAAAACCTACAGCGAGCCCCACGATTCCTTCTACATCGGCTCGGATGTCTTTTACACCTACATCGTCTCCAACGGCAACTGGCGGCTCAGGATACGCCAGCGCACGCCCGACGGCTACTTCGCCGCGGCGGACGCATTGAAGGAAAAGCTGCTGTCCGGCCAGGTCCCGGACAAGATCCGCGAGCAGTTCCGCAAGGTGTTGGAATACTTCGGGCAGAACCCCTTCATCGTCCGCTCCTCCAGCTTCCTGGAGGACGGCTTCGGCAACGCCTTCGCGGGCAAGTATGAATCGGTGTTCTGCGTCAACCGCGGGACGGAGGAGGAACGGCTCCAAGCCTTTGAGGACGCCGTGCGCACGGTGTACGCCAGCACCATGGATCTGTCCGCGCTGGAATACCGGCTCCGCCGCGGGCTGGACAAGCGGGACGAGCAGATGGCCATACTGGTGCAGCGGGTGTCCGGCAGCTACTGGGGGCGCTACTTCATGCCCTGCGCCGCCGGGGTGGGCTACAGCCACAGCGCGTACCAGTGGTACCCGAACATGGACCCGAAGGCGGGCATGCTGCGGCTGGTGATGGGGCTGGGCACGAAGGCCGTGGACCGCACCACGTCGGACTACCCGCGGCTTGCCAACCTCGACCGCCCGACGGTCACCGTGTACACCACCGTGGCGCAGAAGCACCGCTTCTCCCAGCGGTTCATCGACGCGCTGGACTGCAAGGAAAACCGCTACTGCGAGGTGGCGCTGGAAAAGCTGCTCCCCGACCTGCCGCTGTGGTACAAGCGCGCGGTGATGGAGCACGACTACGAGGCCGAGAACATGCTGCGGGAGATGGGACAGGGCCAGGATATATGGTTCGCAAGCTGCCAGGGATTGCTGGAAAACGCGGCGTTCACCGGGCTCATGCAGCGCATACTCAAGACGCTGGAGCGGGTGTACGGCACGCCGGTGGACATCGAATACGCCATCAACCTGGACAGGGAGGGCGACTTCGTGGTGAACCTGCTCCAGTGCCGGCCGCTGTACATCGGCGGCGAGAGCGAGAGGGTCTCCACGGAGGACCTGTCGCTTAAAAGGGTGCTGTTCGAGGTCCGCGACGCCTCCATGGGCACGTCGAAGAAGAAGAAAGTGGACGTGGTCGTGCGGGTCGATCCCGCGATGTACGACGCCCTCCCCTACGCCAGAAAGCCGGAGGCTGCGACCGCCATCGGCAAGATCAATCGTTTCTACGCCGACAGCGGCAAGAACCTGCTGCTGCTCGCGCCGGGCCGCGTGGGCACGTCCTCGCCGGAGCTGGGCATCCCCACGCGCTTTTCCGACATCTCCCGCTTTTCGGTGATCTGCGAGGTCTCGGACAAAAGCGCCGGCTTCATGCCGGAATTGAGCTACGGCAGCCACATGTTCCAGGATATGGTCGAGGCCGAGATGAGCTACAGCGCCATCTGGGACGATCAAAAGACGGTCTCCTACGACCCGGCGCTTCTGGACGATCAGCCGAACCGGTTCCCGGAGATCTGCCCCGATCAGCGCGATTTTGTCGATATGATCACCGTCACGGAGCACGCCGGCCTGTGCTACTGGCTCGACTCCGTGAAAAACCACGCGGTCTGCGGGTTTGAAAAATGAGCCGTCTCATCCGTAGCGGCCTTCCGTGAAGCATCGGAAAAGGGGATTGACATTTTTGCCTTATTGCTGTAGAATATCTACAACAGTATATCGCATACTTTATTAAAGCCGGAGGGCGGGCCATGGGCAGAAACCTCGAAAAAGACGCCATCGAGATGGCGGCGAAAAACCGGAGGATCCTTGAGAACGGGTTTCGCATCTTTGCAGAGAACACCATCGAGAAGGTCACGATGCTCGATGTGGCGAAGGCCGCCGGTATTTCCATCTCCTCGCTGTATCGCTATTACAGCACGAAGCCCAAGCTGGTGCTGGCCATCAGCACGTGGGCGTGGGACGCCTATGCCAGGGAGGACGAGCGAAGGGAGGCCGCGAAGCCCGACAGAACCGCGGCGGAGATCTTCGAAGCTTACCTGGACTCCTTTCTCGACCTGTACCGCAACCACAAGAACCTGCTGCGCTTCAACCAGTTCTTCAACATGTACCTGGTGAGCGAGGCCATCCCGGCGGAGGAGATGGGCCCGTATCTGGACATGGTCAAGGGCCTGGAGCGGCGCTTCGGCAAAATCTATCAGAAGGCGCTGCAGGACGGCACGCTCTGCACGGACCTTTCACAGGCGAAGACGTTCTCCGCGACCCTTCACCTGATGCTGGCGGTGGTCACCCGCTACGCCGTCGGGCTGGTCTACAATGAAGAATCGGACCCCGAGGAAGAGCTTATGCTGCAGAAGGACATGCTGATGCGCCGGTTCGTCAAATAGCGATACCGCGACCGAGCCGCGGCCGGTTTTTTCATTTACCCGATTACAGCAGGATATCTACAACAGTAAACCGTCAACATCTATAAAAGAATGGAGGAGAACACCCATGAAGAGAGCCGCATTGTTTGCATTGATCGTCTGCCTGTGCCTGACCGCCTGGGGCGGCGCGGCCCTGGGCGAGGCCGACAAGTCCCCGGAGGCGCTCTGGCAGGCCGGAGAGGACGCATGGAAGGCGAAGGACTACGACAGGGCCATGGAATACTACCAGCAGGCCGCGGATCAGGGCAATCCGGAGGGCTGGCGGTCCATCGGCAGCCTGTACTACGACGGCGACGGCGTGGAGCAATCGTCCGAAAAGGCGCTGGAATACTGGCAGCGGGCCGCCGATCAAGGCGACGCGAAGGCGCTGACCAATCTCGCGCTTTTGTACCGAAAGGGCGACGGCGTTGAGCAGGACTACGAGAAGGCGATGGAATACTACCAGACTGCCGCGGACCGGGGCGACACGAAGGGGCTGGTCGGCCTGGGCACCATGTACTACGGCGGCGACGGCGTGGCGCAGTCCTACGCGAAGGCCATGGAATACTGGCAGCGGGCCGCCGATCTGGGCGACACCGACGCCATGGTCGATATCGCCTATCTGTACGGACACGGCGAGGGCGTGGAGTTGGACTTCGACAAGACGATGGAGCTCTACCAGCGCGCCGCGGCGCTGGGCAACATGGACGCGATGGCCGACATCGGCAACATGTACCTGTTCGGCGACGGCGTGGAGCAGGACTACGCCAAGGCGGCCGAGTACTATCAGCCCGCCGCGGATCAGGGCAACGCCTACGCGCTGACCAACCTCGGCTGGCTGTATACCATGGGCTACGGCGTTCAGCGGGACTGCGCGAAGGCACTGGAGTACTATCAACAGGCCGCGGATCATGGCAACGCCTACGCGCTGACGAACCTGGCCTCGATGTACGCGGAAGGCGTGGATGTTGAGCAGGATTACGCCAAGGCGCTGGAATACTACCAACGCGCCGCGGATCAGGGCAACGGCTACGCCTATGCCGGGCTTGGCGACCTGTACGCGCAGGGCCACGGCGTCGAGCAGGACTACGCCAAGGCGCGGGAGTACTACCAGCAGGCCGCCGATCTGGGCAATGCCTACGCGCTCGCCGGTCTCGGCGCCCTGTACGCGGAGGGCAAGGGCGTTGAACAGGACTACGAAAAGGCGCTGGAATACTTCCAGCAGGCGGCGGACCAGGACGTCCCGGAGGGCTTCTACGGCCTCGGCGAGCTGTACGCCGGGGGCAACGGCGTGGAACGGGACGACAAGAAGGCGATAGCATGCTTCCGGCGCGCGGCGCAGGGCGACGCGGTGACGGAGGGCGCGCCGGACGCCACCCCCGCGGAGACGCCGACGTATGCCGAAAAGACGGTGAAGGTGTTCACCGCCGGGCAGGAGGCCGGGGAGCTGCCCCTGCGCTTCTACGCTTCGAAGCCCAACATCCCCTATCTCGGGATGAAGCAGTACGCGCGGTACATATTCGATCAGCCGCTGACCCTGCGGGCGGGCCGGGACGGCGTGTGCGCGCTGGCCAACGAAGCCGGTGTGGAGATACTCTGCGACGCCGGTGAAGGCGTGATCGTGGCGCGGGACTGGAATGGCTTCTGCGACCTCCCCTTCCCCCTGGAAAACCGGGGCCGGCGGTGGAAGGACACCGGCGTGCCCTTCGTGCGCGTCACGGGCGTCGAGTACGAGGGGACACCGAAGCCGGTGGTGTTTGACTTTGCGAAGTACGGCATCCACATCTATTCGGATGAGAACGACGTCTACCTGCCCGTCTCGACACTGACCAATATCATGGCCGACATCGCCACCAACCACCTGCTCTACAACGGCGAAAACCTGTACGCGGAGGTCGTGGACCTCGAAGGCAATCCCCCCGAGGGCTTCTTTGACTCCGGGCGGTTTGCCGCGGAGCTCAAGGGGGAGGCGCGGCCCGGGGACATCGTCGCGCAGAGCTACGCCGATCTCTGCTTCGCCTTCGACCACTTCTTCGGGCACCCCGGCATCGCCGCGCTGGACGGCGCCATCGCCCGGGTCGGCCTGGATCAGGCGCTTATCGATCTGGGCGAGGCGGGCGAATCCATCCGGGCAGGCCTGCATTCGACGGACCTCAGGGAATACCTGTCCGCCATGAACGCGCTGTTCCTTGAATACCTGAGCGACGGCCACACCGTGTTCATGGGCAGCAGCGTGCTGGACGGCGCGGATGCCATGGACGCACTGTCCATGACCCTCGGAACCTGCAAGGCGCTGTTCAGCAGCCCGATCATAATGCGGCAGCTGGCCAACGAATACATACCGATCCAGCGGGGCTTCATCTGGGGCGACGAGGTTTACATCGAATCCGGCCACACCGCCATCCTCCGGCTGGATTCCTTCATGCCGGACGAGGCCGCGTGGGAGCGCTACTACAAGGGCGAGGGCGAATTGCCCGGGGACGGCTTCGGGAGCGTCGTCGCGGGACTCAGAAGGGCCTCGGAAAACCCGGAGATCCGCAACGTGATATTCGACTTGAGCGCCAACAGCGGCGGCAGCTCGGACGTGATGATGGCGATACTGGCCGTCACCACGGGCCAGGACCGGCTGTACGGCGTGAACAGGCTGACGGGGCAGAAGCTGACGCTGACCTACGAGGCGGACGCGAACTTTGACGGCGTTTTCGACGAGAAGGACAGGGAGGTCAAATACGATTTCAACTACGGCGTGCTCACCACCCGCCACGCCTTCTCCTGCGGCAACCTGTTCCCGATCGTCGTGCGGGAGGCCGGAGCGGTGGTCATCGGCGAAAAGACCAGCGGCGGCTCCTGCTGCATACAGCTCGCCAGCGACGCGGAGGGGCTGACGTATATGATGTCCAGCGGCCAGTGGTGCCTGAGGGATTCGGAGGGCAACGACGTGGAGGGCGGCTGCACGGTCGATCTGCCGATCCCGGCGGAATCGAACGTCGCCCTGGACGGCCTCGCCGGTATGCTGAACATCTACGGCGGCGTACCCTCCTACAAGGCGTACTTCGACGCCGCGAGGCTGGACGAAATGATGAACGACCGGTTCGCGGAGCAACCGGAGGAAAAGCCCGCGGCGTGAACGCAGAAGGACGGTTCCGTGCGCCGGTATGACCGGACGCGCGGAACCGTCCCCCGCGATATCGGCTTGCCCCGCGGCGATCAGTTAAAGCCGATGGAGGGCTTCTTATTCGTCTCCCGAGTGGTCGGAGACTGGAAGTCCTCGGCGGTCAGCTCGAAACCGGACGCGCCTTCGACGGCGTCGCCGCCGTACACCCTTAACGCATATCCCATGATCGCGCTCTCGACGAGGTTCCTGCAGAAGCGCCCGTTGCCGGATTCCGCGTTGCCCGCGGCGCCTTCGCAGATCACAGCGAGCTTTTCCCTGGCCCGGGGCTGTATGGAAAAGCCTTTCCGCCTGGCCTCGAGCTCCGCGATGGCCACCATATCGTCCGCGGAGTAGTCCTTGAAGGTGATCCGGATGGGCACCCGCGACCCGAGCCCCGGGTTTCTGGCGAGGAAGGCTTCCATCTGGTCGGGATAGCCCGCGAACACCACCACCGTACGGGGGAAGACGATGTTGAGCGCGGCGCGCATCCTAAGCGACATCCTGTCCGGCAGGCTGATGTAGATCGCGCCGTGGCCCTGGTTGTCGGCATCCGGCATGTTGCCCGCGACCATAAGGATCATGGCATTGGCATCCATGAGCATGTCGAACATCAGCTCAACTTCGCTTTGGGTCGGCGTACTCTCCTTACCGCTTTGCGTCAGGACGATATCCTTTGAGCTTTCCTGGATGGAGGAGAGCCGATACACCGTGCGGCCTCCCTCAAGCATATCCTTCCGGGTGGCCCTTGGATGATCATCCGCCTCGGCGCATCCTTCAAAAACCCATTCGAGGTCGTCATTTGTGGCATCGCCCCTACGAGAAGGCAGAGATTTTATATGCTTTGAGCCTCTGCCATGCGTGAAAAGTCCCTTATATAGTGTGTGGCGTAGGGGCGCTTCCGCGCTTGCGCCTGCCCTCATCGCCCGCACTATTTCTTTATTGTTTTGTGCATCTATACATTAACGCAACAGTTCCTGCCCCGGCCCGTAGGGCCTAGCGAAGCGTCAGGGGCGGATGAGGTGTCCGTAATCCCCCAGCTTCCCGCGAAGAAAAAAGCCGCCGTTAAAAACCGAAAAAGAACATACCTCTCCCAAGAGACATGTTCTTTTCGGTTATATAACGACGGCTATCAAAAAAACATCAAAACCATCTTCAATTGTCAAATTTTATTATACGTCATCGCTCCTCAGACCGCAAACGTTATTTTTGAGATATAACCCATTTTTAACATTTCAGGACTTCTCCCCGCTCACGTCTGGATCTCCAGCATGCGCTCCAGCGCGCCGTCGTCCTCGAAGACCATGAAGCTGCGCACGCTCAGTCGCACGCGCTGGCCGGGCACGCGGTCCGCGTAGCCGTAGCCGTCGGCGATGACGCGCACCAGCCTGTCCCCCACCCGGACGCGGCAGTCGTCCACATCGCCCAGGTAGTAGTGCGTCTCCAGCGTGCCCTGAAGCTCCCCGCCGTCGTCAAAGCGTATGTTCTCGGGGCGCGCGGCCACGTCGACCCTGCCGGTCATATCCCCGTCATAGGCGACGGACTGCCCGCCCATCTCCGCAAAGACGATGCGCCCGTTTTTGACCTCGCCCTTGAAGAAGTCCACCTTGCCCAGGAAGTCCGCCACGAACTGGTTCACGGGGCGGTTGTAGATCGCCTCCGGCGCGCCGGACTGCTGCACCGCTCCGCCGTTGATGACGAATATCCTGTCGCTCATGGCCATGGCCTCGGTCTGGTCGTGGGTGACGTATACCACGGTGATGCCCAGCTTTTTCTGGATCTCCTTGATCTCAAAGCGCATGGATTCCCGAAGCTTGGCGTCCAGGTTGGACAGCGGCTCGTCCAGCAGCAAAAGCTTCGGCTCCGCCACCAGCGCCCGGGCCAGCGCCACGCGCTGCTGCTGTCCGCCGGAGAGCTGGCTGGGCAGACGCCGGGCGTACTGGCTCAAATGCGTGATCTCCAGCACCCGGGCCACGCGCCTTTCGATGTCGGCCTTCCCGACCTTCTGGATGGTCAGCGGGTAGGCCACGTTGTCGTACACGTTCATGTGCGGCCACACGGCGTAGCTCTGAAACACCATGCCGATGCCCCGCTTTTCCGGGGGCACGAAGGTTTTGCCGCCGGAGACCAGTTGCTCGTCGATGTACACCTCGCCGGAGGTGGGGCGCTCGAAGCCCGCGATGATGCGCAGCATGGTGGTCTTGCCGCAGCCGGAGGGCCCCAGCAGCGTGATGAATTCCCCGTCCTGGAAGGTCGCGTCGAACGCCTGCAGCACCACCTTGTCGCCGAAGGCCTTGGTGACGTTTTTGATCGTGATCGTGGACATGCGCTTGACTCCCTTCAAATGGAAAATTCGCCCTTGGTCAGCCGGTTTAAAAGCAGGTTCAGAAGCCCCACGAACAGCAGTATGCCGAAGGCCATGGCGCAGCTCATGGGCTGGGAGGTGAAGGTCCAGGTCTCATAGAGCTGGAAGCCGATGGTCTTGGTGGTGCTGGAGTACAAAAGCGTGGTCATCGACAGCTCGTAGAAGCTGGGGATGAATATCAAAAACCAGCCCGCCGCGATGGAGGGAAAGATCAGCGGCACGGTGATGCGGCGCATGGTCTTAAGCCAGCTCGCGCCGGACACCTGGCTGCACTCCTCCAGCGACACGTGGATCTGGCTCATGGCCGAGACCACCGTGCGCATGCCCATCATCAGGTACTTGATGAGGTAGGCGATGATGAGTATGGTCGCGGTGCCGTAGATGTTCACGCCGAAGCCGCCGCGCATGGTCATGATCAGCCCCAGCGCGATGACCACCGACGGCGTGCCGGAGCCCAGCGTGATCAGGAAGTTGGGGATGCTCCGGCCCCGGATGCGCGTGCGCTGCAACAGGTAGCTCATCACGCAGGCGATCAGCAGGCCCGCCGTGGCGGTGACCGCGGCGAACACCAGCGAGTTCTTGAGGCAGGAGAGGGTCTCAGCGCGGGCGAACACCGTCCTCCAGTTGGAGAGCGTAAAGTTGCCCGGCGCCGTCACGGCCTTGCCGATGTCGATCTTGAACGACGTGGTCAGTATCGTCGCAAAGGGCAGCAGCACCACGATCACCGCGAACAGCGACACCAGCGCCGTCAGCGGGAGGCGCGCCCCGCGAAGCTCCACCACCGCCGGGCGCGTGGACTTGCCCGACACGGTGATGTACTGCTTCTTCGCCAGCACCACGTCCGACACGAACAGTATCGCCAGCGCCACGGCCATCAGGAACACCGACAGCGCCGTGGCGTCGTTCATGCCCTTCTGCCCCAGCGACACGAACTCCACGATGCGGGTGGTGACGGTGTTCACGTTGCCCGGCGTGCCGATGATGGACGGTATGCCGTAGCAGCTCGCCGCCGACACGAACACCAATAGCGCCCCGGCGATCAGCGAAGGCATCATCATGGGCAGCGTGACGGTAAACACGGTCTTTAGGGGCGTCGCGCCGGAGATGCGGCTGGCCTCCTCCAGCGAGGGGTCCATCTTCTCCATGGCGCGGCTGATGGTGATGAAGGCATAGGGGTAGTAGAACGTGGTGAGCACCCAGATCAGGCCGCCCAGCGTGTACACGTTCAGCGGGCCGGGGGCGTCGCTCAGGTGAAACAGCGCCCGCAGCCACTGGTTGATCGTGCCGGCGTTGGGGTTCATCAGCCGAAGCCACGCCATCGCCCCCACATACGGCGGCACCATGTAGGTCATCACGAACAGCCCGCGGAAGAATTTGCGCCCGTAAAGGTCCGTGCGCCCCACCAGCCACGCCAGCGGGAAGGCGATCAGCGTGCCCAGCACCATGGTGACCGTCGAGGCGATGAGCGTGTTCTTGAGCGCCTCCAGGTTCAGCGGGTAGCCGGTCAGGCGCTTTAAAGTGGACAGCGAGAATCGCCCCTCCGGGAACAGCCCCTTGAAGGTCATGTAGACCACCGGCAGCAGCTGGAACACCAGCATGAAGTCGATGATGAGCATGATGACGAGCCACTTCACGTCGAGCGCCCAGCGCTTTTCCGAGCCCATCAGCAGCCAGAGCAGCGCGGCGTTGAGCATGAACAGCGCCCCGATCAGCATGACGGTGCGGCTGTGGCCCACGATGAACTGCCACAGCGCGTTGAGCGTGCCCGCGGCGATCATGTTAAGCGCCGCCTCCTGCGCCGCCTTGCCGCGCACGGTCTTCTTGAAGGCGTTGACGTGATTGGTCACCCCGGCCTCCGTGGAGCCGAGGCTCACGAACAGCGCCTGCATCAGCGCGGCCTGGCGCTCGGCGCCCGTCGCGTCCCCCGCCAGCTTCTCCGCCCGGGTGGGGACGGGGGCGTCTTCATCCAGCAGGCATTGAAGCAGCGCCCGCCGGAAGTCCGTAGCCGCGTCCCCCGACAGGGATGTGACGGCTTTCTTCGCGGCGGTGCTCACCTTGGGGCCGCCGATCAGGTACTCGGCGTAGAGGCGCTTGTACACCGCCTCCCGCGGAATATCATCGTCCTGCGATGCCAATTCCCGGGCGATCTGATCCACTTTGTCGCGTTCATCCCCGGACAGCCGGTCCAGCTCGGGCGACAGCCGGTCCTCCCACGCCGCCGACACCGCGTCGGACAGGCGGTAGATCACCGTGTAGGCGCTCTCGGAGGTGAAGCCGGATTGCTGAAAGGCCGTCAGCCCCTTATACCCCATGAAAACCAGGGCGGCTCCGAGCAGGAAGCCCAGAGCCAGCCCGATTTTCGTCAAATACGCTCTTCTGTTCATATCGGATGCTTATTGCGTGACCTTCTCCGTCCAGAGGTTGTTGATGGCCTCGCGGTTTTTGTAGGCATACTCCCAGTCCACGCCGATGTCCTTTTCGATCAGGCTGTCGGTGTCGACGGAGTGGGCGGGATAATCGGCCATATCCTTGAGCACCGAGTGCATGTACCCCTTCATGATGAGCCTCTGGGCGTCCTCGGTGAGCAGCCACTGGGCCACGGCCTCGGCGGCCTCGGTGTTGACGTTTTTGGAGTACTCCTCGGCCACGATCATCACCGTGGAGGGGATCAGCACCACGCCGTCCTCGGGGTAGATGACCTCAATGTTGGAAACGTCGTTGCCGTTGGCGGCCTCGTCGTCGATGTACTTGAGCACGGACTCCTCGAGGATCATGATGGCCGCGCACTCGCCCGACTGCAGCTTGGCGATGGCGGTGGAGCCGGACTCGCGCATGACCTTGTTCTCGCCCAGCTTGTCCAGATACTCCTCGCCGTACTGCTCCAGCAGGGAACACACCGCCGCGTAGGCCGTGCCGCTGGTCATGGGGTCGCCCATGGAGATGTAGCCCTTGAGCGCCGGGTCATAGGCAAAATCCTTGAAGGATTTGGGGATGCTCACGCCCTTCGCGGCCCAGGCGTCCACCATCTCCGGGTTGTACGCCAGCACCATGTTGCACACGCGCACCGGGTACCAGAAGCCCTCCTCGTCGTAGGGGAAGCGCAGGCGGTTCTCGGCATCCTCCACCTCGAAGTCGTGCAGGTAGCCGTAGTCCTTCAGCTCCAGCGAGAAGGCGGGCTCGGCCACCATGAACATGTCGCACTCCAGCGGCTGGTCCCGCTTGTCGCCCATCTCGCCGTAGATCTTGGTGATCAGCTTGCTGGTGCCGGCGTAGAAGAAGAAGCTGCCGTCGATGCCGGGGGTCAGGTTCGGGAACTCCTGCTGGATGGCCTCGTTCATCATGTCGATCACGAAGGGGTACATGGAGGTGTAGATCACCAGCTCGCCCTCCACGTCCTCGTTCACGGCGAGGGCGGAGCAGCCCAGGGACAGCGCCAGTATCAGCGCAAGCAGCAGAGTCAACGTCTTTTTCATGATATTCCTCCTCATTTTTCATAGGTCGGTCGTGTGGGGGCTTCACCTTATCATAGCAACGCATACCGGAGATCGTCCGGGGGTCACCATTTCAGTATCACGCCGCAGACGATGCTCACCGCCGCCGCGAAGGCGATGATATACCCGCCCAGGCGCATCATCGCGTACCCGGTCTCATTCCGGTCCGCCTCCAGGTGGAAGCTCAGCGGGTTCTCCGGGTCGTAATACACGTTCACGGCGCTCCCCTCCGCCGGCGGCTTACTGTCGCCGGGCAGTATGGGTTCAAGGAAGTAGAAGGACGCCGTGGCGGTAATCTCGTGCGCTGAGGCGGCCTCCCCCTTCCGCCCCGGAAAGCCGAACCGCACCACCGGGTAGTACGCGGTCGCCGTGCGCCCCCGGCCCATGGCGTGTTCCTTCTTCTCGTAGGCGGTGATCGTGGCCTCCGCCATGGCGGTCTCGCGGGAGGCTTTGGCCCTGTACCTGCGGGTGAGCACGGCTCCGCGGATGAAGCAGGCCCAGCCGATCAGGGAAAGGGCGCAGAAGCAGAGGATTGTCTTCACGGCATGTTTCCTCCTGTGGTCGGGCGTCGTGATCAGGCCAAGCCGTTGCCGTCCTCGATTTCCACGTCGCCCGGATAGAAGTGGCCGCTCTTCCGGATCCTGGCCTTCTCCGCGACCACCGGCTGGATCGCCTCGGCCATGCGGTTGTACTCCGCCATGATCTCCTCCTCCGGATAGGCGGGGTAGTCGGACGGCAGCCTGAGGTAGAAGTTCAGCTTGGCGTTTTCGCTGTACCCCAGGTATTTGTACGCCGGCAGCTGCTGGTATTCCAGGCCCTCGCACGCCGCCAGCTCGAACAGGAAGCCGCCGCCGGGGAGGCCCTTCTCGGCGAACTTCTCATAGCTGGCCGTCTGGTAAAAGGAGATGCTGTCCTCCCGCTGCTCGACGGTGTACAGGCCCTTCCAGTCCTCCGGGATGAGCAGGGAGATGTCCGGGAAATCGTAGTATTCGTACCGTCCGCCGCCCGCCGAGCCCACGACGTGGTCGAAGGTGGAGAAGGCGTCGGCTTCCGCCAGGCACACAGCGGACAGTACGAGCAGCAGGGCGAGGAGCGTTGAGAGCAGTTTTTTCATGAGCGATGACCTCCCTTGATGATTTTATACCAGGCGTCGCCGTGGCGGCGCTTCTATTCCCTTCCCGATTTCATCACGACGTTCACGTAGTTGTACGGAATCTCGATGCCGTTTTCGTCCAGCGCGCGCTTGACCCGCCGGTTGACGTCGCTCCTGACAACCTCTGTGGGCGTGGACGGCGCGTAGTAGACCGTCGTCGCCATCACCAGGGCGCTGTCGGCGTATTCGATGAAGTACACCGGCCCGTAGGCGCCCGCCTTGCCGGGGACGGTCCACGCGCTCTGTTCGACCGCGTCCGATATGACCTTGATGGCCTTCTCGGCATCGGCGTCGTAGGCGACGTTGAACCGCATATGGATGGAGCGGTACTGGGACTTGAAGCTCATGTTGGTAATCTCCATGCCGTTGAGCTTGCTGTTGGGGATGATCTTCACCATCGTGTCGATGAGCTGCAGCGTCACGTGGCGCAGCGTGATGTCCTTCACGATGCCGGCGGTGCCGTCCTCCAGCTCGATCCTGTCGCCGATGTTGAACGGCCTCGTGGCGGAGAGCATCAGCCCGCAGATCATGTCGGCGATCACCGGCTGCGCGGCAAAGCCCGCGATGGCCGCGATGACCGTCGTGCCCTGGAACAGCACCCTGCCGAAGGAGCTCGTGAGGGGCGAGTACATGACCACCCACTGGGCCGCCACAAACACGATCACGAAGCGCACGATGCTCTCCACAAAGCGCATGTTGATGTTGTTCCACTTGCGCATCAGCCGCTTGGTGAGCTTCCTCTCAAACCATAGCACGAACGTCACCCCGATGAACGTGAGCAGGGCGACGACGACCAGCTTGATCGCCTCCCAGAGCGTCGGATACCTTTTGATGATGTCGAGCATAATGGCGTCCTCTTCGGTAAGTATTCATCTCCGCGCCGTATCGGCGTCCCCGTCCCTCCGGCGCGTTTGGCATATCATTGTATTTAATGGGATTATAACACAACTGGAGGGAGGAAACAAGCAGAAAATGGGGACTTCGCGTTTTCTTGCGGGAGAACGACCTCTCAGGGGCTGTTGCACTAACAATCAGCATCAAACAACAAAAGAAGCGGAGAACAACAAAAGAAGCGGAGAAGTTCGAGTAGAACAACTCCGCTTTTTGCTGTATAATGTAACTGATATGAAACAAGAACAGCAAATACATTAT
>JAFRFY010000082.1 GCA_017434085.1 Clostridia bacterium | reverse complement strand
GGCCTGTATTTCTCATTCCTCGTCGACGACGACATGAACCTTCGCAACTTTGAATGGTCGCTCGTCCAGGGCCTCACCATCAATGTCCGGCTGATGCTGACGGTCACCTTCGGCATCGGCGTCAAGGGCCTGTGTTCGGCAGGGATCGCCGCCACGGGCGGGCTGAACGTGATAGTCCAGGTCAGAACGGCGCAGCCCGCGCACATCGCCGTGTACGGGGAGTTCTTCCTCTCAAGGTGCTGGACAACGTGTCCGACGCCCATACCGGCATCAGGGTGGCGACGTCGCAGGGGCACGCCTTCGCGTTCTATCTGGCGGACGTGTACAGTGAGACCGCCGGGAAGCGCTATCGCCGGGTCTGCTGGATAAACCTCGAAACGGGCCAGAGTGGCAGCGCGCAGCCGATCCTCGAGGCGCCCTACATAAGCTCGGAACGTCAGTATCAGAGGGGTTGGGACGCCTTCGATTGCGACGACTACGGGTTCGACGTCAGATCCGACGGGGAGTATATCTATCTCATGGCCTGCTCCAGCGACGATTGGAGCGCGGGCAGCGTCAACGCCTACGGCGCGCCCAAAACCTCCCAGCACTATATCATGCGCCTGGCGGCGGACGGCGGCGCGCTGACGGGTACGACCCTGCACTCGGCCGACTACGGCAATGATCAGACCGTGGCGCTGCCCTATATCCTGGACGGAAGCGGCGCGAACTACAGCGCGAACCCGCAGATCTGCACGGTTTCGGGCAGGAACGGGGATTTCGTGCTGGCCGGCGCCGTGGATTTCAGCGATATAAACGGCGCGCGGGAGGGCTGGTATGTCCAGGAGGTAAAGCGCATAAACGGACAGATCGGCAGTTCCTCCAGCCGGTTCGAGGTGGACGGCCCCGGCCAACGGACGCGCACCGGCATCTTCCCGTTCACGCGCAAGGTCGTCGACGGCAGCTTCGACGCCGGCCTGAGCTGGGCCTGCCTGGAGGAGGGCCGGTCCGGGCAGTACGATTCCGCCCTCGAGCTGGTGATCCGCGGCCTGACCTCCACGGACGCGGGCTTCCTCGCCGCGGAAAAGGGCGTCGGCAGCTTCAAGCTGCTGTCCACCCCGGATGAGGACGGCGTCTGGTACGCGCAGACCATATTCTATACGCAGACGGAGACCGTCGGCGAGCGCGCGCAGAACCGCGTCAAGAGCATATTCCTCCGGCCCATGGCGGACGCGGACGCCGGGGACACAAATGAGATCGGCATGGTCTTTACCGATTACGACCTGAGCCTGCCCGATTCGGACTTCCGCGCCGTGACCCTCGGCGCGTCCAAATACCTGTACTGGCTGAGCACGGTGTCCAAGCGGAAGGAGAGCGACCCGGACATCTGGCGCATCACCGGCGTGTATTACGACAGCGCTGCCGACTACCGATTGAAGGACTTCGCGTATTCGCCCCGCCAGCGCGAGTGGATCGTGAGGTCCCAGGAAAAAACCGTCACCGTAAGGGACGGTAAAGACGTCGCCACCGCCGACGGCGGCGGCGGGGCCAAGCGCGTCACCACCAACGTGCTGGTGCCCGGCGCGCTGGGCGGCTATACCGGCGCGATCCGGATTCCCCCGGAATGGGAGGGCAGGTATGACCTGCGGCTCAGGCTGGCGAACGTGTCCACCTACACCAACTGGATGGGCGCCGTCGCGCTGGCGCAGAGCCGTCCCGAGCTGTTCGCCGCGGCTTCCTCCGGTGGCGTGCCGTTCGAAACGGGGAAAGCAGGGGCCGCCCTGGCGGATTACGGCATACAAAAGCTGGTCTATGAATGGGATGAGAATGCGGGAAAGCTGGTGCTCCGGCAGCCGGCGGAGGCGCTCTACGCCGCGCAGATCGAGGCCCCCGAGCCCGTAGACATCGACTGCGACGTGCACGACATCGACGTGGGCCACCGCCTCTGGACCGATTACTACGGCACGGCCATGCTGGACGTCGTCATCAACAACTACCACACCACCCGGGAGGCCGTCGAGCTGACCTGCGCGGTGTACCTGGACAACGCCAGGACGCCCAGGTACGTCAGCCTGCCCTACGATTCAGGCGCGGTGTCCGCGGGCAAGACCACCACCATCACCCTGCCGCTGAAAACGTTCATTCCCGACGCCGACCAGCACCGTGAGGCCCGCGTGGTGATCAGCGCGAGAAACGTCGCGGAGACCGCCACGGTCAACAACGAGTTTACGCTCTACCTCGGCAAGGCGCCGCTGATCATCGTGCAACATCCCCGATCCGTCACGGTCCCCGTCGGCGGCACCGCGACGTTCACCGTCGGCGTGACCGGCGGCACGCCCCCGTACAAATACCGGTGGCAGGTGTTGCTGGGCGGGAAATGGAAGGACGTCCCCGGCGCGAACGCGGCGACGCTGACGCTTCGCAAGGTAAAGTTGAAGTGGAACGGCAGGCAGACCCGCTGCGTCGTCACCGACGCCGCCGGGGCGACCGTCACCAGCGACGCGGCCACGCTGACCGTGACCAAGCTCCCCAATACCGGCGACCCCACCCGCTTGCCGCTCTACCTGGCCGTCGCCCTGATCGCCGCGGCGCTTCTGCTGCTCCTGCGGCGAAGGGCGCTTCGGCTGTCGAAAAAGGGTGGATAGATTTATCCTTATGCGATATGATAATTGGCAGAATCGGAGGTGGCGGTGATGTGCGGAAGGTACTGGATCGATGACGGGCGGGAGTCCGTCGAGCTCAAGGAGATCATAGAGGAAGTCAATCGCCGGGCCGTCATCGAGCCTGTCAAGACCTCCGGTGAGATATTCCCCGCGGATGTCGTGCCCGTCGTCGCCAGCAGCAAAAGCATGACGCCCGCCGCGTTTGCGATGCAATGGGGCTACACGCTGCCGGACGGCAGGCGCATCATCAACGCCCGCAGCGAGACGGCGGAAATAAAGCCGATGTTCAGGGACGGCATGCACCAGCGCCGCTGCGCCGTGCCCGCGACCAACTACTTTGAGTGGGAGCGTGCGGGCAGGGCAAAGACGAAGTACGCCATCCGGCCCGCGGACGGCGCGCTGTTCTATATGGCGGGCATCTACCGCTTCGAGTCTGGCAGGCCGGTGTTCTCCATACTCACGCGGGAACCGGCGGAGAGCATCGCCTTCATCCACGACCGCATGCCGGTGATACTGCCGCGCGACCTCGTCAGGGACTGGATAAACCCCACCTGCCGCGCCGGGGAGATACTTTCCCACGCGGTGCTCGATCTGTCCCACGAGCGGGCGGAGGGGGCGGAGCAGATCAGGATGACGTTATGATCACCCTACATTGCGCATGGGCGCCTTGACGGGCGGTATTCGCACCACCCGGACGCCGTGCCTTTTGGCATAGTCGACGGTGCCCGCGGTGCCGCCCGGCTGGCCGTCGTAGGCCGCCAGCAGCAGGTCGGCCCGCTCAACCATATAATGATTTCGACGGAAGAAAACGCCCTTATCGTAGGCATGACTGATATGGATCACCTTGTCGGAGGCCTCGATGATATCCAGCCAGCGCTTGCGCTGGTCCTCCGTCCACCTGTCCGCCTGGCCGTCGTAGGGGATGACCATGATGAGGCGTATCCAGGGGTACTTCTCCCGCAGCGACAGCACGATCTCCGCGGCCATCTGGTCAAACCCCAGCGCGCCGCCGGAGAGGAAGTCCACATAGCCCCTCCCGATCAGGTACTCCAGCGATTCCCGCAGCCGGAACTTAAACTCCAGGCAGCGGGCGTCCATCTCATCATAGCCCCAGGGCATCTTGGCCGGACGGTAGCCGGTGAAGGCACAGCATTTACAGACGGATTTCTTGTTCATGGTAACCTCCGATGATGGTGAGTGTGCCGATGGCGTCAAAGGGAATGCACCTGTCCCCGAGCATGATGAATCGGCCTGTTGGATCGACCTTCCGGACGACGCCGGTGAGCGTGTGGTAAAGCCCCATGCGCCCGCAGGCGTCGTGGTTTTTGTCGGCGCAGACCTCGAAGTATTCCACCTTCACCCGCGCGGGAGCGGACCGCGACAGCCTGTTCAGCGTCCGGTCGAGGGCGGCGGCCGCCTCCGGGGCGAGCGCGCGCTTCGGGACGTAGGGCACCTCCTTCGCCCGCACGGCCTCCTCGAACCCGGTTAGCGCGGCGAAGGGCGCGAACAGCTTCGCCCGGTTGAGCCGCGCCATCTTCGGGTGCCTGCGGCTGAACACGTCGTTCTCGTGGACGGGCCGATGCAGCCGAAGCAGATCATTATAGGCAAATTCCATAGTCCTCCCCCTCTCACGCGCGGTGCCCGCCGATCTGCGTGTTGCGCTCGCGGGCCGTCGCGCCCTCCAGATAGTTCATGCCCTTCAATATGGCGTTGCTGCCGTACCTGCGGCGGATGGACAGTATCGCCCGCTGCACCTGCTCCTCGCTCTCCAGCGCCGCGTAATCGGTGAACATGTCCAGCTGCACGCTCTCGTTGTGCGTGTCGCACGCGGCCACGCCCAGCCTGCGCAGGTAGAGCCGTTGATCCACGCGCGCGTCAAACGCCGCCAGCAGCGCCTCCCGCAGCACCCGCGCGCTGGAGGTCCGCGTCCGCAGCCGCACCGTGCCGTTGGTGTGCCTGGGATGCAGCCTGCCGTAATAATCCACCGCCAGCGGGCCGTCATACTGGCATTTCTCCAGCGACACCGGGTCGAAGGCGACCCAGAAGGTCAGGCAGTCGGTGGCGAGGCCCTGCTTCACCAGGTCCATCGACAGCTGCTCGACCATCTCGGAAAACACCAGCCGCCCCTCCCCGAAGGCGTAGGGCCTGGGGAGCACCTGCCCGACGGACAGCGAGTGCGCCTTGGGCTTGTAGGCCTTGATGTCGGCCAGCGTGCAGGGCTCGATGCCCCAGGCGTGGTCGATGAGGATCTCCGCGTCGATGCCGAACAGCCGATACAGGAATTCCTCGTCCTCGACGGAGGTGCGCGCGATGTCGCCCATGGTGAGGATTCCGTACTTCGCCAGCCGGCGCGTCTTGCCCTCGCCCATCTGCCAGAACGCCGTCAGCGGCTTCACCGGCCACAGCAGGCGCTTGTACATGTCCTCGTCCAGCTCCGCGATGCGCACGCCGTCCGCGTCGGGCGGAGCCTTTTTCGCCACGATATCCATGGCGATCTTCGCCAGGTACAGGTTCGTCCCGATGCCCACCGTCGCCGTGATGCCGGTGTGTTTGAGCACGTCGCGGATGATGGTGATGGCCATGCAGTGCGCCGGGGCCATGCCCGAGCGCGCCGCCCGCTCGCGGTACAGGGACAGGTAAGCCGTCACGTCCATGAACACCTCGTCGATGCTGTAGACGTGGATGTCCTCCACGGAGACATATTTGAGGTAGACGGCGTAGATGGCAGCGGAGACCCTTTCATATTCGGCCATCCTCGGCGGGGCGATGATGAAGTCGATCTTGCGCTTGAGCTGCGCCTCCGCCAGCCGGATCGCCTGCTTCGCCTCGAACAGCCGGGGGCGGCTCCTGACGCCCAGTGCCTTCAAAGCGGGGGAGACCGCCAGCACGATGGTGGTGTCCGCGCGCGTCTCGTCCGCCACCAACAGCCGCGCCGCCAGCGGGTCGAGGCCGCGGGACACGCACTCCACCGAGGCGTAGTAGGATTTCAGGTCGATGCAGATGTAGGTCGAATCCGGCATATCATCACCCCCCCGGCGCAAAGAACGCGGCTGTTCAGTCCGGGCATGCTTTGCGCGCGGGCGATGAGGGCATCGCCCCTACGGATATCGCGTTGTCGTAGGGGCGATGCCCTCATCGCCCGTCGGACTGAACAGCCGCGAAGAATCACGCAAAAAGGCGCCCCACGAAAGCAAATGCTTTTTATCTTTCGTAAAGTGCCTCTCGGTGATTAGATTATAATATCGAACACACGTTCTTGTCAAGGGCTGAAAGGCGAATTTCACGGTTTTGACATACGGTGTTCGATGGATGATGGCATGGGCGGGCGCGTCGCGCCTTCCCGAATCGCGCCCGCGTCAGGGGCTTGATGCCATCCCGGATATTTGCTATAATGAGGGGAACCCACACCATAAGCTCAACTGCAATCGATCCGGCTTGAAGGAGGTCCGCCGCCATGAAAAAACTGTTCGCCATACTGCTTGTGCTGTCTCTCGCCCTCGCCCCGCTCTGTTCCTCTCTCGCCGAGGACATACTGGGCCAGCCCTTCCCCGACTTCACCGCCACCGACACGGAGGGCAACGCCTTCACGCTGTCCGAGGCCTTGCAGGATCACGAGGCCGTGCTGGTCAACCTCTGGGCCTCCTGGTGCCCGCCGTGCGAGGCTGAATTTCCGGACCTGAACGAGGTCTATGCAGCGTATCGGGATCGCGTCGCCTTCATCGCGCTGTCCTGCGAGCCGGACGACACGCTGGAGGTCATCGAGGATTACCGCCAATCCCACGGCATCACCTTCCCCATGGGGCGCGATGAGGACCAGGCGCTGATCATGTACACCGGCAGCGACGGCATTCCCACCACGGTGATCGTGGATCGCTTCGGCAACGCCGCCTTCTTCCAAATCGGGATGTTTGAGAACGCCGGGACGATCCAAGCCGTGCTCGACAAATTCCTGGGGGATGCGTACACGGAGACTGCGGTCGTCGAGCATCCGTAACCGTCACAGTCGGCCAAAGCTGAGCAACGATGACATCCGTCAGCGGGGAAGCATGCAGACCGCTGACGGGAAACGACCAGAGAGCCCGGAAAGGGGGATAATCAAATGAACCAATCCTGTCTGGATCCCGCGCAGGCCCGCCTTGACGCCTTTGCCGCCGATATGGTCACGCGCAAGCTGAAGGAATTCGGATATCCGGTCAACCAGAAAAGCCTGTTGGTCGGCTTCTATAGGTGGTTTGCGGGCAGCGGCCTCAACCTTGCCATGGTCAACAACGCCGGCGATCCCTTTGACAGTAAGAGCTCGCACCTGCTGAACTCCCTCGAATTTGAGCGCGAGGTCATCGAATACCTCGGGCCGCTCTACGGCTTCGAGCCGGGCAATCTGTGGGGGATCGTCACCTTCAGCGGCACGGACGGGAACAATCACGGCATCTATTTCGGCGCCAAGTATCTGGAGCGGCTGACAAAGCAGAAGCCCGTCGTCTATGTGTCCGACGCCGCGCATTACTCCAGCAGACGGCTGGCCGATCTGCAGAATCTCGACCTGGCGCTGATTCCCTCCGATGTCCACGGCCGCATGATTCCGGGAGAGCTCGATAAGGCGCTGGTCCCGGACCGCCCGGCCCTGGTCGTCTATGCCATGGGCACGACGTTCAAGGGCGGCGTGGATGACCGAAAGGCGCTGGACGCGGTGCTGGCAAAGCATCCCTCCATACCGGTTTACCGGCACATCGACGCGGCGCTGTTCGGCGGCTATCTGCCCTATACGGCGTTCAGGGACATAACCGACCGAAGGATACAGCCCTTTGATTCCATCGCGGTCAGCGGGCACAAGTTCTTCGGCATGGATGAACCCGCGGGGTTCTTCCTGACGACCATGGATATCCTCAACAATCAGAATCCCTATGAGGTCTCGTACCTCAACGGCAGCATGCCCATGATCAACTGCTCCCGATCCGCCCTGACGCCGCTCAAATTCTGGTGGATTTTTCAGCATGCCGGCAAGGAGGCGCTCGCCGAACAGGCGATGGCCATGCTGGACACCGCAAGCTGGCTGAAGGCGGCCTTTGATCAGATGGGCTGGCCCGCATGGCTGGAGCCTATGTCCAACACGGTCTATTTCAAGCGCCCTCCGGAGTCCGTTGTGGACCGGTACCCTGGCCACCTTCACCCTCGAACAGCTGGCCCTCGCCGATCACGGCTACGCATCGACCGCGCACAATATCTTACTCAACGTCTATCCGCGGGAAGCAGCAGGCTCCCTGATCGCTTACGTATCCGGCAATAACTCCTCTGTGAACTCGGCTTACGAAGGCACTGTCATCAGCCTGATTCCCACCGCGAACGAGGGTTATACGCTCGAAAGCGTCACGTATACCTATGATAACATTACCACCGATATCACGTCTGTTCTCCAGTTCACCATGCCCGATGTGGACGTGACCGTCAACGCCACCTTCACCGGCACCGGCGGCGAAGATTTGCCCGTCGTGGCGCTCAAGGTCAATCGCAGTGACAAGACCGCGCTGTCCACGCCCGGGCAGTACATGGGCGAGTATGCCATCCATCGATGTCAGCGACGACGGCGATGTCACGTCCCTTGAGGGCATCGGGCTCTTCACCGGGCTTGAGAGCCTGCAATGCCAGTTCTGCAGCATCGCCAGCCTCGACCTGCACGACAATACCAACCTGACCAGCGTCTATTGCGATTACAACAACCTGTCCAGCCTGAATATCAGCGGGCTGACCGGGCTCATGACGCTGTCCTGCTCCGGCAACCCCAATCTCCACGGGCTCGACGGCCAGGGCCATTTCGACGTCAGCGCGTATCCCCGGTTGACCTCTCTGGATTGCGACAACTGCGGCGTCGCGTCGATCAACGTCAGCGGCAACCCCGATCTGTGCCATGATCATCACCGTCACCGCGGTCGACAAGTCCAAGACCTACGGCGACGAAGATCCGGAGCTGACCTACACCATCGACCCCTACGGTCTCGACGACAAGGTGATCGGTACGCTCAGCCGTGTGAAAGGTGAAAACGCGGGCACCTACGCCATCACGCAGGGCAATCTCACAACCACCGAAAGCGGCTATGTCTTGAACTTCGTGCCCGCCGTCTTCACCATCGATCCCAAGCCGCTGACCGTCGCGGCGAAAAACGCCGAAAAGATCTACGGCGATCCCGACCCGGCGCTGACCTATACCGTTACCACCGGCCTGGCCGAGGGCGAGACCGAGGCTGACGTGCTCACCGGCGCGCTGACCCGCGTACCGGGCGAGGACGTGGGCGGATACACCATCAATAAGGGCGACCTCAGGCTGATCAGCGGCAACTACACGCTGGCCGACGACGCCTTCACCCCCGCGGCGCTGGCCATCAATCCGAAGCGGTCACCGTCACCATCACCGGCGATAGGACCGAAGTCCCCTACGACGGACAGCGGCATACCGCCGAGGGCTATCAGGTCAAAGCCGACTCCCCGCTGTACTCGGCGAACGACTTCGTGTTCTATCCCACCGAAACCGACCCCGCCGCCGACGTCGAAAAGACCTACGGCGAATCCGACCCGGCGCTGACCTATACCGTCGAACCCGCGGCGCTCGCCGACAAGGTGACCGGCAAGCTCAGCCGCGAACCGGGCGAGGACGTCGGCGGCTATGCCATCACGCGGGGCACGCTCAGTCCCGTCAGCGGCGCATACGCCCTGAACTTCGAGGGCGCGAACCTCACCGTCAATCCCAGGGCGCTGACCGTCGCGGCGGACGACAAGGCCAAGACCTACGGCGACGCCGACCCCGAGCTGACCTGCACCGTCACCGGGCTGGTCAACGGCGACACGAAGGCAACCGTGCTGACCGGCGCGCCGAGCCGCGATCCGGGTGAGGACGTGGGCAAATACGCCATCACGAAGGGCACGCTCAAGCTCACCAGCGGCAACTACGCGCTGGCCGACGACGCCTTCACCGGCGCGAAGCTGACCGTCACGCCGAAGGTGCTGACCGTCACCGTGCAGGACGCCGAGAAGACCTACAGCGACGCCGATCCCGATCTGACCTACACCGTCAAACCCGAGGCACTGGCCGATGCGGTGACCGGTAAGCTCAACCGCGCGGCGGGCCAGGGTGTCGGCACATACGCCATCCGCGGCGACAGCCTCACCGCGGGCGCCAACTACAGCCTGAATGTCGTGCCCGGCACGCTGACGATCGACCAGCGCCCGCTCACCGTCAAGGTCAACCAGAAGTCCAAGACCTACGGAGAGGATGACCCCGGGTTCACCTGCACCGCCGAGGGCCTGGTCGCGGGCGACAGCCTGTCCCTCACGGTGACCCGCGCGGCGGGCGAAAACGTCGGCAGCTATGACTTCACCTGTGATAACGCGGCCAGCTACCCGAACTACGACATCACCGTCGAGGGCAAGTTCACCGTCACGCCGAAGCAAGTCGGCCTGAGCTGGTCGACCGACCCGCTGACCTACAACGGCTACAATCAGAAGCCCGCCGCGACGGCGACGGGCCTGGAGGATGGCGACAGCTGCACCGTCACCGTGGAGGGCGACGGCGTCGACGCGGGCACGTACACGGCCACGGCTGTGTCGCTGTCCAACCCGAACTACAAGCTGCCCTACGCGGCCTATTGCACGCAGCCCTACACCATCGGCAAGGCGGACAAGGCCGATGAAGCCGCGCCGAACGCCGTGACCGTCGCCTTCAAGGGTGTCGAATCCGGCAAGCTCGACCTGTCCTCCGCGCTCAAGGGCGCGACCGACTGGACCGTCAAGGGCTTCGACGGCGTTCTCGTCACCGATGCCGAATTCGAGCTCGACGACGCCGGTCGCAGCACCGCGATACTGACCTACGCCACCGCGAACGTCGGCAATTCGGATCATGGACATCTCCATCACCAAGCAGGTCGCCGAGATCATCGAAAATGACGACGGCACGACGAGAGAGGAGGAAGTCGGCGAGCCCGAGACCATCACGGAGATCAATCGCGTGATCACGGCAACCGCCGTGCGCGGCAAGAAGAAGGCCAAGGTTAAGGTGAGCGTCTCCAAGTGACGCTCCATCGCGCAGCCGCTCCCCCGCAGATGCGGGGGAGCGGTTTAATACTATTCTGTACGCAATATCTTGACTGTGTTTTGATGAAATAATAGATAATGCGCTCGCCTGAGCGACGCGCGGCGATTATCACATCAATTCTATATTCCGCAGCCGGAACACCTCGATCCTTTCCCTGTCATTCTTTCCGTTGAACAGGACGCCGCAATCGATGGTATCGATGTGCTCAACCTCCGGCATGAGGTTCATCCAGGTCATATATTCCTCAGAAGGATAGTAGAGGATCAGCTTTCCAGAGTCTCTTTTTTCCAGTCTCCTCAGCACACTCTCGAACACCTTCCCGGAGAAGGGATTGAAGAAGAAAAACACGTTCTCGTTGCGCGCCTCGTATTGCTCCGCGAGACAGCATTCCAGCCGCACGCGGTCGCCGAGGCGCGCGGATTTCCGGTTCTCCCTCGCCATGTCGATCAGCTTCCGGGAATGGTCGATGCCCGTCACGCGACAGCCGACCGTGGCCGCCATGAAGAAGGCCACCCGGCCCTTGCCGCAGCCGTAGTCCAGAAGCCAGTCCTTCCTGCCGATGTGGCCGCTGTCGGCGAGCCGTTGCAGCACGGAATAGGGCGTCGGCTCGTAGGGGGAATAGTGGGGGTTGTCCTCATCCTCCCGGCCGATGGTCCTGATGCGCAGCCGCTTGTCCCATTCGCGTTCGGTCATCCGTTACTCCTGTTATACTAATCTCAATCTAAAGGGCGACATTTTCACGAGTGGATTTTTCGTCAGGCCAAGGCGAAGGCCCGCAGGCTTAGTGGACCCTAAGCCAAGGGACTTCAACGCGGGCATGGCGGAAAAGACGCCGTGAAAATGTTG
>JAFRFY010000081.1 GCA_017434085.1 Clostridia bacterium | reverse complement strand
GCCCCTGCTCAAGCAGCTGCTGGCCTACGGCGGCTACTTCATCGAGGCCGACCTGCCCTCCCCGCTGATGGGCTATCCGGGCGCTCTGGGCATCGACCTGACCGACGCCAACGGCGACTTCGAGAAGATCCTGGCCGAGGTTGAGAAGGCTGTCGTCGAGAAGGGCGGCGCGGGCCGCTTCGGCACCTGGGCCTACTCCTACGGCTACACCGTGTCCGCGGGCCTTGCGCAGCACGCCTACAACGTGATCACCGGCGTCAGCGAGCTCGACGAGATCGACGACATCGCCGATGCCTACGCCGTGTTCTCCCCCGGCGCCAACTGGAACGGCTCCAGCTACACCAACGCGGATACCGGCGTGAAGTCCGAGAACATCTTCCTGGTGTACCAGGACACCTACATCATGGGCGATCCCGGCCACTACATGGGCTCCACCGACATCGAGGTTCCCGAGAAGTACTTCACCGTCAAGTAAGCGCAACAGATTATTTATCCTGGAAAGGGGAGGATTATCCCTCCCCTTTCTTTAAATGTTAGGTGGATTTATAACATGAGCACTCCTTTGCTTGAACTGAAAAATATCAAGAAGGATTTCTTCGGCAATCAGGTACTGACCGACATCAACCTGACCCTCGACGAGGGCGAGGTGCTGGGCCTGGTTGGCGAGAACGGCGCGGGCAAGAGCACGCTGATGAAGATCCTGTTCGGCATGAACGTCATCCGCGATACCGGCGGATACGGCGGCGACATCATACTCAACGGGCAGAAGGTGAGCTTTGCCTCCCCCTTTGACGCCCTGGCCGCCGGCATAGGCATGGTGCACCAGGAGTTTTCGCTGATTCCCGGCTTTACCGCCACGGAAAACATACTGCTCAACCGCGAACCCCAGAAGAAGAGCGTGATCGCGGAGGTGTTCGGCCCCAGGCTGAACACGCTGGATCGTCCCGCCATGCGGGAGGCTGCGGAGGGGGCCATCGACAAGATGGGCGTGCACATCGACGGGGAGATGGTCATCAACGACATGCCCGTCGGCCACAAGCAGTTTACCGAGATCGCGCGCGAGCTCAGCAAGGAACAGCTGAAGCTCCTGATCCTCGACGAACCCACGGCGGTTTTGACCGAGCGCGAGGCGTCGGCCCTGCTGGATTCCATACGGGGCATGTCCGAGCGCGGCATCGCCGTGATATTCATTACCCACAGGCTCCAGGAGATACTGGACGTGTGCGACAAGGTGGTCGTCATGCGCGACGGCGAGCTGGTGAAGGACGTGGCGGCGAAGGACACCAACGTCACCGAGATCACCCGCTGGATGGTGGGCCGCTCCGTGGACGCCGCCGCCGCGGCGGAGCACCGCGCGCCCCCGGAGACCGAGACCGTGATGTCCATCCGCCGGCTGTGGGTGGATATGCCCGGCGAGACCGTGCGCGACGTCAACCTCGACGTGCGCCGGGGCGAGATACTGGGCATCGGCGGCCTGGCCGGACAGGGCAAGCTGGGCATCCCCAACGGCGTGATGGGCCTGTACCAGGCCGGCGGCACGGTGACCTTCGACGGCCGGCAGATACCGCTCAATTCCCCGCGCAAGTGTTTGGACAGCCAGCTCGCGTTCGTGTCGGAGGACCGGCGCGGCGTGGGACTTTTGCTCGACGAATCGCTGGAGTGGAACATCGCCTTCCCGGCCATGCAGATCCAGGACAAATTCCTGAAGCCCTTGCTGGGCGGCATGATCAAGTGGCGCGACGAGAAGGCCATCGCCGAGGTGACGAAGCGCTACATCGACGAATTGCAGATCCGTTGCACCTCCTCCAAGCAGAACGCCAAGGAGCTCTCCGGCGGCAACCAGCAGAAGATCTGCCTGGCGAAGGCCTTCGCGCTTGAGCCCAAATTCCTGTTCGTCTCCGAGCCCACCCGCGGCATCGACGTGGGCGCCAAGGCGCTGGTGCTGGAGGCGCTCAAGAAGTTCAACCGCGAAAGCGGCGTCACCATCGTGATGATCTCCTCGGAGCTGGAGGAGCTTCGGCAGGTCTGCGACCGCATCGCCATCGTCTCCGGCGGGCGCATCGCGGGCATACTGCCGGCCACCGATTCCAGCGAGGACTTCGGCGCGCTGATGGTCAGCCAGGTCGTGTAAGGAGGTGCGATTATGAGTGAGCAAATCAAAAAGAATGATGGCACCTTCATGGACAGGGTGAGGGACATGGTGCGCAGCTTCGGCCTGCCGCGCATGATCATCGCCGTGTTCCTGCTGGTGCTGTTCATCGCGGCGCCCTTCGTCGGCGCGGACTTCTGGACCCAGGTCACCAACCTGTTCAACCGGTTCAGCTGGAACGCGGTGCTGGTGCTGGCCATGGTGCCCATGGTGCACTCCGGCTGCGGGCTGAACTTCGGCCTGCCGCTGGGCATCATCTCCGGCCTGCTGGGGGCGACGCTGTCCATAGAATTAGGCTTCACCGGCTTTCCCAGCTTCGTGATGGCGGTGCTGATCGCCACGCCGTTTGCGCTGATCTTCGGCGTGGGCTACGGCTGGCTGCTGAACAAGATCAAGGGCGGCGAGATGATGATCGCCACCTACGTGGGCTTCTCGTCGGTGTCCTTCATGTGCATGATGTGGCTGTTGCTGCCGTACCACAAGCCGGACATGGTTTGGGGCCTGGCGGGCAAGGGCCTGAGGACCACCATCTCCCTGGAGGGCTACTTCGCGGGGGTGCTGTCCAACTTCATGCAGATACAGATCGGCAAGCTGGTGATCCCCACCGGCGCGCTTCTGGTGTTCGCGCTGCTGGCCTTCCTGATGTGGGCCTTCCTGCACACCAAGACCGGCACGGCCATGACCGCCGTGGGCTCGAACCCCACCTTCGCGCGGGCCGCCGGCATCAATATCGACAAGGTCCGCATGCTGTCCGTGGTGATGTCCACGTGGCTGGCGGCGGTGGGCATACTGATGTATGAGCAGGGCTTCGGCTTCATACAGCTGTACATGGCGCCCTTCAACATGGCGCTGCCCGCGGTGTCGGCCATACTGATCGGCGGCGCGTCGGTGAACAAGGCGTCCGTGGCCAACGTGATCATCGGCACGATACTGTTCCAGGGCATCGTGACCATGACCCCCACGGTCATGAACTCCATGATCCACATGGACATCAGCGAGGTCATACGAATCATCGTCTCCAACGGCATGATTCTCTACGCGCTGACCAGAAAGACGGAGGCGACAAGATGAGCCAGAATAAAATGAAAGAGACCTCCGCGGGGAAGAAGGTGCTGGGCTTCCTGGCCGCCAATTCCGTCCCGGTCATGTTCATACTGATCTGCGCGGTCTGCATTCCGATTTCGGGCTTCTCGCCCGCCTACCTGTTAAACGAAATCGTGACCCGCATGGGCAGAAACGTCTTTCTGATACTGAGCCTGCTCATCCCCATCATGGCGGGCATGGGCCTCAACTTCGGCATGACGCTGGGGGCCATGGCCGGTGAGATCGCGCTGATATTCGTCACCGACTGGCAGATCTGGGGCATCCCCGGCGTGGTGCTGGCGATGATCATCTCCATACCCTTCTCCATCGCCCTGGGGCTTCTGTGCGGCAAGATACTGAACATGGCCAAGGGCCGCGAGATGGTGACGAGCTACATCATCAGCTACTTTATCAACGGCGTCTACCAGCTGGTGGTGCTGTACATGATGGGCTCCATCATACCGATCAAGCACACCACCATCCGCCTGCCCCGCGGCTACGGCATCCGCAACACGCTGAGCCTTCTGAGCATGCGCCAGTCGATCGACAACCTGCTGGCCATCCGCGTGGCGGGGGTCAAGATACCGATGCTGACCTTCATCATCATCGCCGTGATGTGCCTGGTGATCGTGTGGTTCCGCCGCACCAAGCTGGGCCAGGACATGCGCGCCGTGGGCCAGGACATGGACGTGGCGCGTGACGCCGGCATCAACGTGGAGCGCACCCGCATCATCTCCATCGTGATCTCCACGGTGCTGGCGGGCTTCGGCATGATCATCTACCTGCAAAACATGGGCAATATGCCCACCTATTCGGCGCACTCGCAGATCGGCATGTTCTGCATCGCGGCGCTGCTGGTGGGCGGCGCGTCGGTCGACCGGGCCTCCATCGGCAACGTGTTCCTGGGCGTGGTGCTGTTCCACCTGATGTTCATCGTGGCGCCCTCCGCGGGCGGCAAGATCACGGGCGACACCATGATCGGCGAATACTTCCGCGTGTTCGTGTCCTACGGCGTCATCACCGTGGCGCTGGTCATGTATGAGACCAAGAAGCGCCGGGCCAAGGCCAGCATGGGCGAACAGCTCCAGGCGGCCCAGCAGGAGGGAGAGTGATGAACATGCGCAAAGTGCTGTTTCGCCTGGGCACCGTCGCCGTGCTGCTGGCCATCGCCGCGTGCATGATGGTCATCGGCCGGGGCCATACCGTGTATTTCGACAACAAGAAGCTGGAGTACAACGGCCAGACGCTGGACACCTACCGCCGCATCAACGTGTTCGTCAACGGCGAGCAGGTGGCCAAGCTGTCCGCCAAGGACCGCGGCATGGCGACCTTCACCGGCCAGAAGTTCTCCTTTGACATCGAGGTGACCAAGGAGAAGGGCGACGAGCCCGTCACCTACACCTTCCCGATCACCGTGCCCTATGGCATGGACGGCATCGTGCTGAACCTGCCGGGCATGATCGAGGGCCTTCCCGAGGAAGCCTACGCCTCCGAGTTCGTGCCCGTGGCCACCGAGACCACGCCCGAGGACGAGGAGATCGTCACCGACGAGTTCGGCATCAGCATCGAATCCGCCGAGGATAACGCCGAGCCCACGCCGGAGGGATGATTCGCGGATAATTCGACAGCGCCGCCTGAGTTTTCAGGCGGCGCTTTTTTCGCAAAATTTGCGCTTGCCTTTTTCGGAAAAATCATGTATACTGTCTTTATCCAACTAAAACGATTTAGGCAAGGCTGGGGGTATGTCGGATGTCCATCACCATCAAGGATGTCGCCAAGCGGTGCGGCATGTCCATCTCCACGGTGAGCAAGGTTTTCAACGGTTATCCCGACATCAGCGAGGATACGCGCCAGCAGGTGATGCGCATAGCGCGGGACATGGGCTATCAGCCCAACGCGCTGGCCCGGGCGCTCAAGACCAACCGGTCCTACAACCTGGGCGTGCTGTTCGTGGACGACAACACCAGCGGGCTGATGCACCCGTTCTTCGCCGCGATGCTCAACGCCTTCAAGTCCGAGGCGGAGGCCAAGGGGTACGACATCACCTTCATCAACCACAAGATCGGCGCGTCGGACATGACCTTCCTGGAGCACTGCCGCTACCGCAATGTGGACGGCGTCTGCCTGGCCTGCGTGGATTTCTACTCCGCGGAGGTGGCGGAGCTGGTGAACAGCGACATCCCCACCGCCACGGTGGATCACGTGTTCAACAACCGGCCCTGCGTGGCGTCGGACAACGTTTCCGGCATCCGCATGCTGGTGAACTACGCCGCCTCCCTGGGGCATAGGCGCATCGCCTACATCCACGGGCAGCGCAACTCCTCGGTCACCGAGACCCGCATCACCGGCTTCTACCGGGAGATGCAGGCCCACGGGCTGGCTGTGCCGGAGGGCTACGTGGTGGAGGGCCGCTACGACGACATCATGTGCACCAGGCGGCTGATGCTCGCGCTGCTGGACCGGGTCGATCCCCCCACCTGCATACTGCTGCCGGACGACGCCTCCTACTTCGGCGCCATGGAGGCCGCCAACGAGAAGGGCCTCCGGCTGGGGCAGGACATTTCGGTGGCGGGCTACGACGGCATACGGCTCACACAGTCGCTGCACCCGAAGCTGACCACCGTATTCCAGGATTCCGAGAGCATGGGCCGGCAGGCCGCCCAGCGGCTGATCGACCGCGTGGAGCACCCCAACACCGCCCCCAACGGGCTGGTGATGATCCCCGTGAGGCTCATCGAGGGGGAGACCATGGCGAGGCTCATACAGTGACACGCGCTGAGCGCACCGAATAATCAGAAACAGGCACATTTTGAAGATTGTGCCTGTTTTTCTGCACGGAATGATAGATTATTCCCAGTGAAAACGTTTTCGCCAGCGCCGAAACGCGGTGCCGGGGTTCGTGAAGAATCGTCGGCGGGTTTATAAATAGTGCATAAAACCCGGGGGACGATTTCGGACGAATATGGGGAGTTTAAGGCGATTTTTGGGCGCGGCGGGGGAGGGGAGACTTGTTATTTAACAGAATTTAACGAAAACGATGTATTGACATTTTCATACGCGGGGATTACAATAATAGAGCAGTCCAATGATAAGGCATTTGTTGTTGGAACAAAGGCAAGCGATTGCCGAAAAAAATGAAGGAGGTTACCATTCATGAAGAAGGTAATCAGTCTGGTTCTGGCGCTGGCCGTGCTGGCCATGAGCGCCGTGGCGTTTGCTTCCACTCCCGTGGCGGCCACCGAACTCGAGTACAAGGGTGATCTGGTGCTCATGCACTTCTCCACCTCCGAGGAATCCGAGGGCAACGGCGGCTCCGACGGCTTCCGTACCACCATCGCGGCCTGGAAAGAGGCCCATCCCGACATCAACCTGACCGAGAACGTGCTGGCCAACGCCGAGTACAAGACCCAGGTCGCCACCCTGGCGGCCGCGGACAACCTGCCCGACGTCTTCCTGCTGCAGGGCATGAACACCATCGCCTGGGCCAACCAGGGCCTGGTTCTGGACATGACCGACATCATCAGCGCTTCTCCCTACTATGCGGACTACAACACCGCGTACTTCACCCCCTTCACCACCCCCGACGGCAAGATCTACGGCCTGCCCGTGCTGACCGGCGGCACCTGCACCATCGTGATCTACGACAAGGCCATGTGGGCCGACAAGGGCTACGACGCCTTCCCCACCACCTGGGCTGAGGTCGAGGAAGCCGCCGAGAAGTTCTCCGCGGACGGCATCGACACCATCGCCTTCGGCAACGGCGGCCAGTGGCAGCTGAACTCCGACTTCGTGTCCACCCTGGGCAACCGCTACACCGGCCCCGAATGGTTCGCCAGCCTGATCGCCAACACCGGCGCCAAGTTCACCGACGAGGCCTTCGTGAAGTGCCTGACCGAGACCCAGCGCCTCTTCAAGGACACCAAGATCTTCAACGCCGACTTCAACGCCGTCACCAACGAGGACGCCCGCGAGTACTTCATCTCCGGCGACGCCGCGGCCTTCATCGGCGGCAACTGGGACTGGAGCTACATCTGGCAGGTGCTGAAGGACAGCAACGAGGAGAAGTACAACAACATGGGCATCGCCGTGCTGCCGCAGCCCGCGGACGCCGACAAGTATCCCAACAGCCAGAACATCGGCCTGGGCTACGCAATGGCCATCAACCCCAAGGTGGCTGAGGATCCCGCCAAGCTGGCGGCCGCCATCGACCTGTGCTACGAGCTGACCGGCCCCGCCTTCTCCTCCTACGTGGCCGAGAACTACGCCCTGGGCGGCCTGACCAACGCCGGTGAGGTTGACCTGAGCGCCTTCGATCAGCAGACCCAGGACTTCTACAACTGGTCCTATGTCGACACCGACACCTGCGAGATCTATGACTCCTATCTGGATTCCGCCATTTGGTCCGTGCTCAACACCGAGATGCAGGCCATGCTGAACGGCGAGATCGATCCCGAGACCGTCGCCGCCGACACCCAGGCCAAGTACGACGAGATCTACAACGGCTGAGACGTTATAATCTCTGAAAGCTGACCAGCGAGCCGCCCGCCGCATTTGCTGGCGGGCGGCTTTCCGATTTGCCGCTTCCGCTCCCATGGGCCAGGGACATGATACAGAGGCGTCGGGCGATGAGGGCATCGCCCCTACGCCCCGGTGCGGACCGATACGTGCGGGCGATGGGGGCATCGCCCCTACGCCCCGGTGCGGACCGATACGTGCGGGCGATGAGGGCATCGCCCCTACGCCCCGGTGCGGACCGATACGTGCGGGCGATGGGGGCATCGCCCCTACGCCCCGGTG
>JAFRFY010000080.1 GCA_017434085.1 Clostridia bacterium | reverse complement strand
AGTGGTTTTATGTGATTTGAATCCATCATAAGGGTCTGTTGCATTAACGTAAAGATGCACAAAACCAATAAGAAATAGTGCGGGCGATGAGGGTATCGACCCTACGCCACGCACTGATCAAGGGACTTTTCACGCATGGCAGAGGCTCAAAACATATGAAATCCCTGCCTACCCGTAGGGGCGCTTCCGCGCTTGCGCCTGCCCTCATCGCACGATTCCCGTCGGTTCATTTGTGCAGATTGCCCTTAGCGCAACAGCCCCTTTTATGGCTGCCGATAGACGGAGGGTCCTCCGATATCGGTGATGCCGGTCCCCGCGTTGGGCACGAAGTGGGAGTAGACCACATCGCCGGTGAACAGCACCATCAGCGCGATGCAGGCCGGTATCAGTATCCTGGGCTTCAGGCGGGTGACCATGGCGTCGATCAGCGGCACCAGCAGGTACACGGCGGCCATGCCGCCCACGGCGAACACCGCCAGGCCCTCGCCGCAGATGCGCCCGTTCAGGTTCAAAAAGTAGCCGGTGTAATCCCACCAGCGCATGCCCCGGGAGAGCTCCATGAAATAGGAGGTCAGGTATTCCACCGTGCCGCAGAGCAGCACCACGGCCAGGGCCTCCAGCGCGGGCCGCGGGCGCAGGCGGTAGAGCAGCACGGCGATCATCGCCACGCCGCTGCCGTAGATGGGCAGCCAGGGGCCGTGCAGCGCGCCGCGGTTGACGAAGCCGCCCTCGGTCATCATGTGCAGGCTGACCTCCCAGATCCAGCCGATGAAACAGAACACGAAGAACACCACGATCAGCGACCACACCGTGCAGGGGGCCAGGTAGCTGACCTTCCGGGTCAGGTCGGCATGGGCGTGGTTCCAAAGCGGGTTCAGGCGCTCGGGGTAGGCCTCGCCCTCGCATTCCATACGGGCGATGCGGGTGCGCTGCCGCAGGCCCTGCTGGCGGCTGTACACCGCCTTTTCCGCGAGGCTGCCGGTCCACAGGCCGAAGGTCTGCGCGAAGAAGCGCCGGGCGGGGGAGAGGAGCACGATGTCCTCGTCGATGATGTCCGCGTGGCGCACGATGTCCGCGTAGCCGTCGCGGAGCGTCCTGGGGTCGGCTTTTTCGTAAAGCCAGCGGTCGTTGAGCCACTCCGCGCCCGGGACGCCCCTGCCGATGGCCTCCCGGCGGACGGCGGCGTAGTATTCCGCGTGGGCCGCGATCTGATAGGGGAGCGCCCACAGTATGTCCGCCGCGCCGAAGGTCAGAAAGCCCAGCGCCCGCCAGGGCATCAGGGACAGGTCCAGCAGGAAGCACTCCCACTTGTGGCCGTCCATCATGCGGCGGGAGAGCAGCAGGGCCTGCCTCGGGCGGATGTCCGGGTTTTCCGCCGCGATGAAGGGCACCATGAGGTAGGAATAGTGCTTGATGAAGCCCCCGACGACGGTCAGGTCCCACAGGGTCTCCCAGACCGTCGCCCACAGCATCGTGAGGGAGGCCCGCACACAGCGGCGGCTGACCTTCAGGTGGAACAGGTGGCTCAGCGGCAGCGCCCGGTACACCCGGGTTTCCAGGAAGGCGCGGCGCATGATGACGCCGAACACGTTTTTGAAGAATACCCACACCGCCGCGTAGACCAGCGCGCTCACCAGTATCATCAGCACCGTGGCGACCCTGCGGGAGTGCACCAGGTTGTGCAGCGCCAGCGCCATGGTGGCGAAGAGGTGCCCGGTATTGATGCTGTTCATCACCGCCGCCAGCACGCCGCGCTGCCGCCCCAGCACGGAGCCGGGGTCGGTGTCGTCCCTGAGGGCCCGCATGCGCGCGGCGCTCTCCGCGTAGCCGGCTTCGAGGTTGTCGTTGATCAGGTCGTTGACGACCTTCGCAAACGCTTCCCGGCCGGACATGCCCTCCACGTCCAGCTTCACCGCCTGCCCCGAAAAGAGGTCGTAGAGCGTCTGGGCGTTGGAGGGCACGCTGTTGAACTCCGCGCCCAAAAACACCGACACGGCGCACAGCAGCGCCAGCAGTATGTAGTGCCGCCGGACATGGGAACGCGCCTGACGGCGGATGGCCTTTCTGTCGATCATGACGCCGCCTCCCCGAAGCGCAGCCGGATCACGGTGACCTCGCTGTCCGTGCCCACGCGCATCGGCGGGCCGTAGCAGCCCACCCCCGCGGTGACGAAGGTGTCCAGCCCATGAACGTTGGCGTAGCCCCAGGCGTTTTCGTTGAAGAAGGGCACCACCAGGTTGCCGGGGAAGATCTGCCCCGCGTGGGTGTGGCCGCACAGCGCGACGTCCGCGCCGGCCTCCGCGAGCGCCTTGAACTGCTTGGGCTCGTGCTGGAGGGCCAGTATGGGGCGGGATGTGTCCGCACCGGCGAGCAGCGCGTCGGGCGGCATGCGGTTGGCGGTGCCGTCCCCGGCCTTGTCGCCGTCGACGCGGCCCGCCAGCTGCACCCCGCCGCCCAGCTCGACCACCTGATCCTCCAGAGTGATGAAGCCGCAGTCCTCGAAGAACTGCGCCATCTCCCGGGGGCGGAAGGCCTCGCTGACCGGGGAGATGGGGAAGCCGCCGAACAGCGTTTCCTCCACGTCGTGGTTGCCGTAGACCGCGTACACGCCGTATTTGGCGCGAAGCCCCCGGAGCGCCTCGGCGTACCGGTCGGCATGGGCCAGACCTCCGTAGCTGCTGGTGAACACGTCCCCGGCGATCAGCACGGCGTCCGGTTCTTCGGCGTTGCACAGCGCCACCATGCGCTCGGTGACGCCCAGGTCGGCGTTGACGCTCAGGTGCAGATCGCCCAGCAGTATGAGCTTCATGTCCTCGCCGGGCTTGTCCACCGTAAGCTCATACCGGCGCACCACGGTGTTCCGGGCGTGGATGAGCCCATAGCCCACCACCGCCACGCTGAGCGCGACGGACAGGCACAGTATGCCGCCGTACACGTCCCGCTTTATATGCCCGCGGCGGACGCGCCGGGCGATCCACGCGACGAGCAGCAGCATGGCGATGCCCCAGTGGTAGTAGAGATAAAAGCCCAGCCAGACGTTCCCCGCCGCCTGGAGCGCGAACTTGACCGGGCTGTCCGGCAGGAACGCCCCCGCCACCGGCAGAAGCGACAGCAGTATGTACGGCGCAAGCCAGTACGCGCGGATGCGGCGCGCCCGGTCGGACGTGCGCCTCCAGCGGCGCAGGCACAGGTCGGTGAGGTACGCCGCGAAGCCGGAGAGAGCCGCGTAAATCGTGATCAGCAGTATCGGCGACATGTTCATCCTCCGTTCGATATGCTGTCATCATAGCGGATTCAAGCTGGGCTTTCAAGTCGATTTTGTGAAAAAACGTGTTCCGATTGGAGAAAAAAGCATATCGGGCGATGCCCGTGTACTGCCCCCGCGCCGGGCAAATCAGGAAGGACTTGGAACAAAAGCGTGAAATCGCGCGTCATAAAGAGGAAAACGGGCCGCCGTGCCCGAATATTTTTATGTTGCCGGCCCGCGGGGACGGGCGGTTTGACATGTTTTTCACGAATGACATACTCGGCAGAGGAGTGTATACGATGCAAAATTCGCTGTTTCGTCAAAAGAGCCTGGAGCGCATCTCCTCCCCGGAGCAGCTGCACGACTACATGCGGGTCACCAGCCCCGCCGTTTGGATGGTGCTGGGCGCGGTGATCGCGCTGCTGGCGGGGCTTTTGGTGCTGTCCAGCGTAAAGCGGCTGGAGACCCTGCTCCCGGCGGAGGCGCAGGTGGACAACGGCGTGATGCAGATCACGCTGCCCCCCTCGAAGGGGGAGGAGGTGGACGACGGCATGACGGTGCGCGTCGCGGGCCGCGAGGTCGCCATAGAGTACGTGCGGGAGGACGAGACGGGCGACACCGTCTGCACCGCCAGCCTCGACGTGGAGGACGGCACGTATGACGCCGAGATCGTCACGGATTCCGTCGCGCCCATCAGCTTCCTGCTGAACAACTGAGGAGGGCGTCAAGTTGCTTGAGAATACGAAAAAAACCAGGCAGCCGGTCAAAAACGGCGTGGCGAAGGTGCCGGTCATCATGCAGATGGAGGCGCTGGAGTGCGGCGCGGCGTGCCTGGCGATGGCGATGGCCTACTATCAGAAGTGGGTGCCCCTGGAGCAGGTGCGGCTGGACTGCGGCGTCTCCCGGGACGGCTCCAACGCCAAAAACATGATGCTCGCCGGGCGGCACTACGGCTTCGAGATGAAGGGCTTCCGCGTGGAGCTGGAGAACCTTAAGCAGGTGGCGACCTATCCCTGCATCATCCACTGGGATTTCGACCACTTCGTGGTGCTGGACGGGTTTAAGGGCAACAAGGCCGTGCTCAACGACCCCGCCCGGGGCGTGGTGCAGGTGGACATGGAGGCCTTCGACGCCGCCTTCACGGGCATCGTCATCACAATCAGGCCCGGGGAGGATTTCCAGCCCTCCGGCAGGCGCAAGAGCACGCTGGCGTTCGCCCGCAGGCGGCTGCGCGGCGCGGGGGCGGCGGCGGTGTTCGTGGCGCTGACCACGGCGATCGGCTACCTGTTCGGCATCATCAACCCCGTGATGTCCCGCATATTCTACGATCGCCTGCTGACCGGGAGAAATCCGGAGTGGCTTCACCCCTTCATCGCGCTGATGGCGCTGTTGTGCGTCATGCAGCTGGCGGTGGAGTGGGCGCGCACGGTGTATTCGCTCAGGATCAACGGCAAGCTGACGGTCATCGGCAGCACCGGCTTCATGTGGAAGGTGCTGTGCCTGCCCATGGAATTCTTCTCCCAGCGCATGGTGGGCGACATCCTCCAGCGGCAGTCCACCAACGCCACCATCGCCAGCACCCTGGTGGAGACCGTCGCGCCGCTTCTGCTGAACACCGTCATGACCGTGTTCTACCTGGTGCTGATGCTGCGCTACAGCCCGCTTTTGACGCTCATCGGCTTGGCCTCGGTGCTGATCAACCTGGTCGTCGCCCGGATCATGTCCGAGAAGCGCGTCAACGTGATGCGCGTGCAGATGCGCGACGAGGGCAAGCTGGCCTCCGCCACGCTGGCGGGCATCAGCATGACCGAGACCATCAAGGCCTCCGGCGCGGAGAACGGCTTCTTCCGCAGGTGGTCGGGCTATCAGGCCTCCGTCAACACCCAGAACGTGAAGTACGCCCGCATGGACGCGGAGCTCGGCATCATCCCCGCCTTCGTGAGCAGCGTGGCGAATTACATGGTGCTGTTCATCGGCGTGTACCTGGCGATGCACGATCAGTTCACGCTGGGCTCGATCACCATCTTCCAGGGCTTTTTGAGCGCGTTCATGAACCCCGCCGAGACGCTCATCGAGGCGGGCCAGACCATCCAGGAGATGCGCACCCAGATGGAGCGCGTGGAGGACGTGATGCAGTACCCCGCCGACCCCATGGTGCGGGACGATCCCATCCGCGAGGACGTGGACTACGGCAAGCTCCGGGGCGGGGTGGAGATCAGGGACCTGTGCTTCGGCTATTCCCGCCTGGGGAAGCCCGTGATACAGGACTTCTCCATGAGCATCAAGCCCGGCAGCCGGGTGGCCATCGTGGGCGCGAGCGGCAGCGGCAAATCGACGCTGTCCAAGCTGATCTCCGGGCTCTATCTGCCCTGGTCCGGCGAGATACTGTTCGACGGCAAGCCCATCGCGGAGATTCCCCGGGCCGTGTTCACCGGCTCCCTGGCTGTGGTGGACCAGGATATCATACTCTTTGAGGATACCGTCGCCAACAACATCCGCATGTGGGACGATACCATACAGGACTTCGAGGTCATACTCGCCGCCCGGGACGCCCAGATCCACGACGACATACTGAGCCGCCCCGGCGGCTATCAGGGCCGGCTGACCGAGAACGGCAAGGACCTGTCCGGCGGCCAGCGCCAGCGGCTGGAGATCGCCCGCGTGCTGGCGCAGGACCCCTCCATCATCATACTGGACGAGGCCACCTCCGCGCTGGACGCCAAGACCGAGTACGACGTGGTCAAGGCCATCAAGGACCGCGGCATCACCTGCATAGTGATCGCCCACCGGCTGTCCACCATACGCGACTGCGACGAGATCGTGGTGCTGGAAAAGGGCGTCGTGGTGGAGCGCGGCACCCATGAGGCGCTCTACGCCAAGGGCGGCAAGTACGCGGAGCTGGTCACGAGCGAATGAGGCCATCGAAGGGAGTACATAATGGGTTGGTTTGACGAGCAGATCCGGCAGCGCATGAAGCGCGACGAGGCGGTCTTTGAGGATTCCTTTCTGCGCATGGCCGGGTCCGTGCTGGGGGGCAGCGAGGCGTCCTGGCTGTACGACGAGCGCCTGGAGGCCCGGCACGCGCTGGACGAGATACTGAAATACTACCGTTACAAGCCCGTGGAGATCCCGGAGGAGCTCACGGACACGGAGGCGCAGTTCGAGTACGCCCTGCGGCCGCTGGGGCTGATGACCCGCGACGTGGAGCTCACGGAGGGCTGGTATAAGGACGCCTACGGGCCCATGCTGGGGTTCATGGCGGACTCCGGCGCGGCGGTGGCGCTGCTGCCCGGCAGGCTGCACGGCTACCGGTTCACCGACCCGGACACCGGCAAGCGGGTGCGGGTCACGCGGGAAAACGCGAAGCGGCTGGACCGCGCGGCGCTGTGCTTCTACCGCCCGCTGCCCATGAAGAAGCTGGGGATCCCCGACCTGCTTTTGTACCTGAGAAGCTGCATCACCAGCAGCGATATCGCGGTGATCATGCTGGCCACGCTCTCGGTGGTGCTGGTGGGCATGATCGAGCCCAAGGTGTCCCAGGTGATCACCGGGCCCGTGTTGAAGAGCAGGAACCTGTCGCTTTTGATGGGCATGGCGGTGTTCCTGATTGCCTCCGCGTTCGCCGCGCAGCTTTTGCAGGTGACCAAGGACCTCTTGTCCCAGCGCATCTCCCAGAAGACCGCGCTGGCGGTGGAGGCCTCGGTGATGATGCGCATACTGTCGCTGCCGGTCAGCTTTTTCAGGCGGTTCTCCTCCGGCGAGCTGTCCAGCCGCGCGGATTCCGTGGGCTCCCTGTGCGACATGCTGCTGGAGAACACCATGTTCACCGGGCTGACCTCGCTGATGTCGCTTCTGTACATCGGCCAGATATTCAGCTTCGCGCCCAAGCTGGTTTGGCCCTCCATCGCCATCATCATGGCCACGGTGCTTCTGAGCCTGGCGACGTCGCTTACGCAGATCCGCATCTCCCGGCAGAAGATGAAGCTCAACGCAGCAGAGTCCGGCATGAGCTACGCCATGGTCAGCGGCATACAGAAGATACGCCTCTCCGGCGCGGAGAAGCGCGCCTTCGCCCGCTGGGCCAAGGTGTACGCGCAGAACACCGCGCTGGAGTACAACCCGCCGCCGTTTTTGAAGCTCAACGGCGTGCTGAACACCGGCATCATGCTGGTGGGCAACATCGTGCTGTACTATATCGCCGCCAGCTCCGGCGTGGCCCCCAACGAGTACTTCGCGTTCAGCGCCGCCTACGGGCGGGTGATGGGCGCCTTCTCCGCGCTGGCGAGCATCGCCATCGCGGTGGCCTCCATACCGCCGGTGCTGGAGATGGCGGAGCCCATATTGAAGGCCGAGCCGGAGGTCGCCTCCGACAAGGAGGTCATCACGCGGGTGGGCGGCGGCATCGAGATGAACCACGTCAGCTTCCGCTACGAGCCGGACACCCCCTATGTGTTGAACGACCTGTCGCTGAGGATCAGGCCCGGGGAGTACGTCGCCATCGTGGGCCGCACGGGCTGCGGCAAGTCCACGCTGATCAGGCTTTTGCTGGGCTTTGAGCAGCCGGAGAAGGGCGCGATCTACTACGACGGCAAGAATCTGAAGCGCATAGACCCCAGGTCCCTGCGCAAGCAGATGGGCGTGGTGCTGCAGAACGGGCAGCTGATGCAGGGGGATATATTCTCCAACATCGTCATCTCCGCGCCCCAGCTGACCCTGGAGGACGCCTGGGCCGCGGCGGAGACCGCGGGCATCGCCGACGACATCCGGGACATGCCCATGGGCATGCAGACCGTCATCTCCGAGGGGCAGGGCGGCATCTCCGGCGGCCAGAAGCAGCGGCTGATGATCGCCCGGGCTATCGCCCCCAAGCCGAAGATACTGATATTCGACGAGGCCACCAGCGCCCTGGACAACAAGACCCAGCGGCAGGTGTCCGAGGCGCTGGACGCGCTCAAGTGTACCCGCGTCGTGATCGCCCACCGGCTGTCCACCATTCGCAACTGCGACCGCATACTGGTGATGGACGGCGGCGCGATCGTCGAGGAGGGCACCTACGACCAGCTCATCACCCTGAACGGCCGCTTCGCCGAGCTCGTCGCAAGGCAGAGGCTGGACGATGCGAAGCCGCCGGTGACGGACGTTTGAGACAGATGAATGGGGAATTGGGAATGGGGAATTGGGAATTCCGGTTGAAATCCTCTGGATTTCTTTTGATTGAAAGGGCTACGGTGAAATGTACGTACATTGGAGATACAGGCATTCTATAATTCCCAATTCCCAATTCCCCATTTCCAATTATTAAACAAAACAAGGAGGTCATAACCATGAAGAAGTTGATATGTATGCTGATGGTGCTGGCGTTGGTACTGGGCGGTATGGCGCTGGCGGAGGCGGACGCGGCGGTCATCGACCGGTTCTCGGATACCTGGGTGGACGACTGTATCGCCGTGGAGATCTGGTTTGAGGAGGAGAACGGCGCCTTCCACTGCTCCGCGGTGAAGGGCGACGGCGGCGACGAGAGCGAGGTCTGGGCGTATGGGACCTGCGCCTACGACGCCGCGACAGACAGCCTGGTGTGCGCCGACGGCGTGCGCACCCGCGAGACCTTCGACGAGACCGCCGACGCCACGAAATCCGAGACGCTTGCCGAGGGCCTGACCGCGGAGTTCCGCTTCGCCGAGGGCGAGGACAGGCTCCTGTGGGTCGATTCCGAAGGGCTGGCGGCGGATTACCGCCTCGCCAGGCTCTCGGACGCCGAGGCGGCGGATTACCAGGAGGCCCAGTCCTACGTGGGTCGCTGGGTGTGCGAGCGGGCTGCCATCGACATCACCGACACCGGCGTCGACACCTACGGCGTCAGCGTGGTCTGGGGCAACAGCGCCTTTGACCAGACCGAGTGGCACTACGCCTGCCTGTTCGACAACAACCGCCACCTGCTGTACAGCTGCGAGCCCGGCACGAAGGAGATCGTCGGCTGCGACGAAAACGGCGCGCGCACCGTCCTTTCGACGGAGTACGAAGACGGCGCGGCCACCTTCGCCATCGACGACGCCGGCATGCTGATCTGGGACGACGCGAAGGAGCACGCCGCCGAGGGCATGCGGTTCGAGCGCGGCGCGGACCCCGACGCTACCGCCGCTGCCCAGAAGGTCATCGCCCCCATGGACGTCGATGTGGACCTCGACGACGGCACCTATCCCGTGCGCTTTGACAGCGCCGATGTGAAGGACGGCGGCATCGCCGACGTGGGCATCTACACCGTGGACTGCTACGACATCGTGGACGTGGCGCAGATGGCCGTGGGCGACGCCTTCAACGTCGAGGGCGTCACCGTCGAGATCACGAGCCTGGAGGAGGGCGACGACGGGAGCAAGATCATCAACGGCGGCCTGGACGGGGACGGCTACGTCCTTCGCCCCTTCGAGGAGGACAACTGCTACAAGGTCGTGGAGTATGACGATTTCAATACCTATACCCAGCGCAGCGTGCAGACCCTGCCCTTTGCCGAGGACGTGAAGTTCACCGACGGCTGGGACATCGAGAAGGCGCCGGTGACCGTCAGCGGCATCGAGGCCGTGACGGCGGCCATCGCGGACTCCGGGGACGATTCCTTCGACCCGTACAGCACCCGGATGTGCTTCGTGGACGGCAAGATCACGGAGATCAACCGCGAGTACGTACCGTGACATGACGACGGAGGTCGGGTATATTCATGAATCAACCCTATAACGAACAGGACGCGCTGCTGTCGTCCGTATTTCACGACGGCACGGCGCTGTTCCGGCAGCCCGCCGAGCCGGAGGCGGGGGAGAGAACAGTGCTGCGGCTGCGCCTGCAGCGCGGCGCGGAGGCGGAGGTCACGCTGCTCACGGGCTTTCCCGCCGCGCAGGTCGGCATGGCCAGGACCGTAAGCGACGCCTGCTTTGACTGGTACGAGGCCGCCCTGGACTGCCCGGAGACCCCGGTGGACTACGCCTTTTTGATCAGATGGCAGGGGCGCTTCATATACTTCGACCGCCTGGGGGCCCGGTGGGTGGACTGCGCGCCGTCCCCGGACCCGGCGGGGGCCTTTAAGGTGATCCCGGGCTTCCACGTGCCGGCGTGGTCGATGGGGGCGGTGCAGTACCAGATACTGCCGGACCGTTTCCGAAACGGCGATCCGTCCAACGACGTGCGCGACCGGGAATACTGGTACGCCCGCGACGCCATACGCCACGCCCCCGGCTGGGACGCGCCGCCGGAGGCCGACGACTACCGCTGCCAGTACGGCGGCGACCTTATAGGCGTGCTGGAGAAGCTGGACTACCTGCACTCGCTGGGGGTGGAGGCGATCTACTTCAACCCCATATTCGTGTCGCCCTCCGGCCACAAGTACGACACCCAGGACTACGACCACGTGGACCCGCACCTGACCGTCATCCCCGTCGATTCGGGGGACGTGCTGGCCTGCGGGGACCATGACAACGCCCACGCCTCCCTTTACATCACCCGCACCACCCACCCGGACAACCTGCGCGCCGGTGACGCCTGGTTCGCCGATTTCTGCCGGGAGCTGCACCGCCGGGGCATGCGGATCATACTGGACGGCGTGTTCAACCACTGCGGCTCCTTTCACCGCTGGATGGACCGGGAGGGCGTCTACGGCGGTACGGACGGGGCCTTCGGGCACCCCGACAGCCCGTATCGGGGCTACTTTGCCTTCCGGGATGACCACAGCTTCCACTGCTGGTGGGACATCGAGACCCTGCCCAAGCTGCACTACGAGCAGTCCAGCGCGCTGTGCGGCGAGATCCTCCGGGTGGCGGAAAAGTGGGCCGCGCCGCCGTACAGCATCGACGGCTGGCGGCTGGACGTGGCCGCCGACCTGGGCCAGACGCCGGAGTTCAACCACCTGTTCTGGCGGGAATTTCGCCGCCGCGTGAAGGCTGTAAACCCCGAGGCGCTGATCGTCGCGGAGCACTACGGCAACCCCTCGGCATGGCTGGGCGGGGACGAGTGGGACACCGTGATGAACTACGACGGCTTCATGGACCCGCTGTCGTTCTTCTTGACGGGCATGGAGAAGCACTCGGACTACCGACGGGAGGATTTATACCAAAACGGCATGGCGTTCTTCCATACGATCTTCGAGGCCATGTCCCGCATGCCCACGCCCTCGGTGTACTGCGCCATGGACGAGTTGAGCAATCACGACCACAGCCGTTTTTTGACCCGCACCAACGGCCGGATCGGGCGGCTGCACACCGTGGGGCGGGAGGCGGCGTCCGAGGGCGTTCGCCCCGAGATATTCCGGGAGGCGGCGGTGATCCAGATGACCTGGCCCGGCGCGCCGACGATCTACTACGGCGACGAGGCCGGGCTCGCCGGCTGGACGGACCCCGACAACCGCCGGACCTATCCCTGGGGACGCGAGGATCGGGAGATGATCGTCTTCTTCCGGGCGCTGGCGCGCGTCCGAAAGGCGCTGCCGGTGCTCAGGCGCGGCAGCGTGAAGCCCTTGTGCGCGGGGTACGGCTACATCGCCTACGGGCGGTTCGACGCCGATGGCGCCGTCGCCGTGACCTGCAACAACACCGAGCGCCCCATGCAGCTCGACCTGCCGCTTCGGGACCTGGGCGTCCCGGACGACACGGAGATCGTGGTGCGCTTCGTCAGCACCGCGCAGGGCTATGAGGCGAACGACGCCCCCGCCGGTGTGGTGCGGCAAGGCGTGCTGCGCTACGCCGCGCCGATGTTCAGCGCCGCGATATTGACGGTCGGATAAAATGGACCCGTTAAAGACGCTACCGAAGGATCGCGCGGCTGAGGTGATGCTATGAACAGGGCGCAGGGATTGACCAGGCACCTGTCCCCGATGGGGGCGTGGGCCTTTGCGATAGGCACCAGCGTGGGCTGGGGGTCGCTGGTGGTGACCGCCAACACGTACCTGGCGCAGGCCGGTCCGGCGGGCAGCGTGCTCGGGCTGGCGCTGGTGATCACCAGCCTGATCGGCAATACCTCCGCGCTGAGCCGGCTTCTGTACGCCATGGCGAAGGACAGGCTGCTGCCGGAGGCGCTCTCCGGGGTCAACGACCGCGGCGTGCCCGCCCGGGCGGTCATGGCGGTGGCGGCGGTGTCCTGCCTGGTGCCGCTGCTGGGCAGGACGGCCACGGGCTGGATCGTGGACGTCACCACCATCGGCGCGACGCTGGTCTACGGCTTCGTCTCCGGGGCCGCAGCGCATCTGGCGCGGAAGATGAAGGACCGGCGGGAGATGTGGGTCGGGCGCGCGGGCCTGGGCCTCATGGTCGTCTTCGGCGCGTACCTGCTGGTGTCCAACCTGGTATCGCGGGGGACCATCGCACGGGAGACCTATTTCCTGTTCGCCGTGTGGAGCGTGCTGGGATTCTGGTACTTTAGAAGGATACTGCGCCAGGACAAGGAGAAGCGCTTCGGGCTGTCCGTCGTCGTGTGGGCGGCGACGAATTCGTGGTGATCGTGCGGGGCAGGGAATACCCCATCCACCGGGAGCTCACCCGGGCGCTGCACGACCGGTCCGTGGACCACATCAACACCGGCGGCGCGGTGGTGTCCGGCGGCGCTTCCCACTTCAAGCCCCGGGGAGGACGCCCGCTTCCACGACGTGTTCGAGCGCGCCGACGCCCTGATGTACGAGGAAAAGCAGCTTTTGAAGGGCCTGGGCGCGGTGACGCGGGACGACGCCGAGGAGGCGGTGAAGCAGAAGGCCCCCTCCGGCGACGAGCAGGTCATCGTCAGCGTGGTCAAGAAGGTGCTGACCGTGGAGGGCGAGCCGGTCAACCAGATGATGCTGGGGGCCGCGCTCCAGGACGAGTACGATATACTCTACGCCTCCGACGGCGAGGAGGCGCTGGAGGTGGTCAAGGCCGGCGTGGACGACCTGTCGCTGATGCTGCTGGACCTCCAGATGCCCGGCATGAACGGCAGGGAAGTGCTGCGCATCATGAAGGAGGACCCGGGTTACTCCAAGCTGCCGGTGATCGTGCTCACCGCCGACCAGACCGCCGAGGTGGACTGCCTGCGCCTGGGGGCCATGGACTTCATCCCCAAGCCCTACCCCAGTTGGGAGATCGTGCGCGCCCGGGTGCGCCGCTGCATCGAGCTGTCCGAGAACCGCAACATCATACAGTCCACCGAGCGCGACAGCCTGACCCGGCTGTTCAACATCGACTACTTCCTGCGCTACGTCAAGATGTACGACCAGCATTACCACGACATGGCCATGGACGCCGTGGTGCTGGACGTGAACCGCTTCCACATCCTCAACGAGCGCTACGGCAAGGCCTACGGCGACAGCGTGCTCGGGCGCATCGGCGAGCGCATCCGGCAGATCGTCCGCGAGATCAAGGGCGTGGGCTGCCGCCGCTGCGCGGACACCTTCCTGCTCTACTGCCCCCACCGGGAGCGCTATGACGACATCCTCGACCGGGTATCCCAGGCGCTCAAGGACGACGAAAAGACCTCCAACCGCGTGCGGCTGCGCCTGGGCATCTACGCCAAAGCGGACAAGGAGATCGACATCGAGCGGCGCTTCGATTACGCCAAGATCGCGGCGGACAACGTCAAGGGGAACTACGTCGATACCATCGGCTGGTACGACAGCGAGATGCGGGAGCGGGAGCTCTACCGGGAGCGCCTGCTGGAGGATTTCTGGCCGTCGCTTGAGAACGACCGCTTCACGGTGTACTACCAGCCCAAGTACGACATCCGCCCGGAGACGCCCGTGCTGGTGAGCGCCGAGGCGCTGGTGCGGTGGAATCACCCCGAGCTGGGCATCATCACCCCGGACGACTTCATACCGCTATTGGAGGACAACGGCCTCATACTGGAGCTGGACCGCTTCGTCTGGCGGGAGACCGCCGCGCGCATCCGGGAATGGAAGGACCGCCTCGACGTCGCGCTGCCCGTGTCGGTGAACGTGTCCCGCGTGGACATGCTGACGCCCAACCTCAAGGGCATCTTCCGGGAGATACTCAACGACTACGGCCTCACCGCGGACGACATGATACTGGAGATCACCTAATCCGCCTACACCGGCGACTCCGAGCACGTGCTGTCCATGGTGCGGGAGCTGCGGGGCGTGGGCATGGGCTTTCGCATAGCGATGGACGACTTCGGCACCGGGTATTCCTCGCTGGGGATGCTGTCCAGCATGCCCATCGACGCGCTCAAGCTGGACATGAGCTTCGTCAGCAGCGCCTTCGAGGAAAACCGCGACACCCGCATGATCGAGCTGATCACAGAACCCGCTTATCCTGCATTTCGGGGCTGTAGAAGCAGCAGCCGTTGCGGCCGTGCTCCTTGACGTAGTACAGCGCGATGTCCGCCTCGTGGAACATCGTCTGGGGGTCGCCGTGGTCGCGGCACAGGGACACGCCCACGCTCACGGAGATGGGCGGCAGGCCGTCCCCGGTGTCGGACAGGTCCTGGTTGATCTGTATAACCTTGTGCTCGATCAGGGGCTGCACCTGGCGGCTGACGTGCACCATCAGCACCATGAATTCGTCGCCGCCGATGCGGCACACGTAGTCGTCGGAGCGGAAGTTCCGCTTGAGCACCGAGGCGATCTTGATCAGCGCGTCGTCGCCCATCTGGTGGCCCTGGCTGTCGTTGATATTTTTGAACCTGTCCGCGTCGAACAGCAAAAACACGGTGGAGGAGAGGTCCACGCTGTGCTTGATCAGGTCGAAGCCCGCGCGGTTGTACACGCCGGTCAGCTCGTCGTGGGAGGCCTTGTAGGACAGGTTGTCGATGCTGCGCTTGTAGGCGGCGTACATCTGGTTGTAGGTGCCGGCGAGATAGCGGAACTCGTGCGCGCCCATGATGGGCAGCTTCTGGTCGTGCTTGATGTGGTCCACCGCCCGGATCAGCGGGTTGATGCCCAGGCTGGTGGTCAGCCACAGCAGCAGTACCAGCGTGAGGGACTGTATGACGATCATGATGGTCATCCACACCAGGTCGGCGTGCATGTTGGACTCCATGTGGTCCTGCGTGCCGTGGGTGTCGCTCTTTAGATCGTCGATGCACTGGTTGAGGTGGGCGCGTATGGCCTTTTTTTGATTATAGTAGGCGTCGTCGTGCATCATCTCCCGGGCGAGGGCCATCTTATTATCAGCGGAGAGCTGACGGTGCGCCTCGATCAGCTTGACGCCCCGCATGGGCTCCGGGATGTCCGCGTCCCCCTGGGCCGAGAGCACCAGCGCCATGGCGTAGTATTCCCGGTCCATCAGCGATACGGACTGGCTCATGGCGTTGTTGAGCTCCGTGAGCGCGTCGGAATCCGGCTGGCGCGCCTCCATGATCTCGATGGCGCGCTCCCGCTGGCGGGTCACCAGCGATTCGGTGAAATAGTTGTCCAGATGCGCGCGCTTTCCAAGCACCGTATAGCACTGGGCCTCCTCGGTGAGGTAGTCCGACGCCTTCAACAGGCTGTCCGCCGCGTCCTGCAGGTCGATGTAGGCGTCCGTGGCGTCGGACAGGGCGTGGAAGGTGTGGATCGTGTGGTACGTCATGAACAGCAGCGCGGCGGTGATGCCCATGGAGACGCACAGCATCAGCAGGAACGTGAGCCGCAGGGACAGCCCCTCCTCCCGGATCCTCTGTATCCAATGCTTCATGCGCAAGCCTCCGATCCATAGCTTTAAGTGATAACAAATCAAATTGTCACATTTTTATAACCATTATAACATGGATAACGTTAACCTTCAACCAAATGCGGGCTAAAAACAAATAATCAGGGACGGCTTCAAGCCGTCCCTGACCGTTTGATAGAATGGCTTACATCAGCTTGCGGAACATGGCCTTGTAGTCGTCGAGGGTGGCCTCGCGGGGGTTGCCGGGGGTGCAGGCGTCGGCGGCGGCGGACTGGGCCAGGAAGTCCAGGTCCTCCTCGCGGAGCTTCTCCAGCTTGGTGGGGATGCCCACGTCCACGGACAGCTGGCGCACGGCGTCGATGGCGGCCTTGCGGTAGGTGGGCTGGTCCATGCCGGTGGTGTCCACGCTCAGGGCCTCGGCGATGTTCTTGAACTTCTCGCCGGTGTACTCCTGGTTGAACTCCATCACGATGGGCAGCATCATGGCGCAGGCCACGCCGTGGGGGGTGTCATACAGCGCGCCCAGGGTGTGGGCCATGGAGTGCGCGATGCCCAGGCCGACGTTGGAGTAGGCCATGGCGGTCACGTACTGGGCCAGGGCCATGCCCTCGCGGCCCTCGGGATCGTTGTTGACGGCCTTGCGCAGGCTCTTGCCGATCAGCTGGATGGACTCGAGGTCCAGGCAGTCGGACAGCTCCCACGCGCCCTTGGTGGTGTAGCCCTCGATGGCGTGGGTCAGCGCGTCCATGCCGGTGGAGGCGGTCAGGCCGCGGGGCATGGAGGACATCATGTCGGGATCGACCACGGCGACGTCGGGGATGTCGTTGGGGTCCACGCACACGAACTTGCGGACCTTCTGCACGTCGGTGATGACGTAGTTGATGGTGCTCTCGGCGCCGGTGCCGCCGGTGGTGGGCACGGCGATGGTGAACACGGTGCGCTTTTTGGTGGGAGCCACGCCCTCCAGCGAGCGGACGTCGGCGAACTCGGGGTTGTTGATGATGATGCCGATGGCCTTGCCGGTGTCCATGGAGGAGCCGCCGCCGATGGTGATCATGAAGTCCGCGCCGCTCTTCTTGAAGGCCTCGACGCCGCCCTGCACGTTTTCGATGGTGGGGTTGGGCTTGATGTTGGAATACAGTTCAAAGTCGATGCCGTTGGCCTTCAAAAGATCGGTGACCTTGGAAGTGACGCCGAACTTCACCAGGTCGGGGTCGGAGGCGACGAAGGCCTTCTTGAAGCCGCGGGATTTCACGATGCCGGGGATCTCCTGGATCGCGCCCTTGCCGTGATAGGAAATAGCGTTCAGTACAAAGCGATTGACAGCCATGGGTATGCACTCCTTTGCAATTTCTGATCGGTCATCATTCTGACCTCCGCCCATTATTTTATACATATTGTGGGAATTTGTCAAGAATTCACAGCGCAAACACTGATAAAAAAAACGCAACGAATGCAATGTGAAAATCAAGTAAATTCGCGCAAAAGGGTATTGACTTACTTTGACCTTTGACTATAATAATAACTGTCGGCAGGACGACGCGGATAGAACGCGGAGCCGCCGTTCATAATAGATATAAAGCATTCAAGGAGGTCGGGATTATGTTCAATATGATGCCTTATCGCGCCGGTAACCATCTGGCCAACCGCGAAAACCGCGGCTACTTTGAGGACTTTGCCAACGACTTCTTCCGCCCGTTCTTCGGCGACGGCTTCGGCCTGATGGCCGCCCAGCGCCAGATGAAGGTGGACGTGAAGGACGAGGGCGACAAATTCGTGCTGGAGGCGGACGTGCCCGGCATGAAGAAGGACGATCTGAAGGTGGAGGTCAACGACGGCGTGCTGACCATCTCCGCCAACTACGACGAGCGCAGCGAGCAGAAGGACGAGGAGAGCAAGTACGTCTACCGCGAGCGCCGCTGCGGCAGCATGAGCCGCGCCTTCAACGTGGAGGGCATCCAGGAGGACGGCATCACCGCCCGGTTCCAGGACGGCGTGCTGACGCTGGAGCTGCCCAAGTGCGCGCCGGAGGAGAAGCCCGAAGCCCATACCATCGAGATCAACGGTTGATCAACCCCATGTAAAAGCGGGGGCGCCCGGAAAGGGCGCCTCTGTTTTTAATAATAATACTTCGGGATACCGTTGAGGCTGTCGCCGTTGGTGGCGATCACGTCGGCGTACCACCAGGCGGAATCCTTGGGCACGCGGCGCAGGGTGGCGTAATCCACGTACACGATGCCGAAGCGCTGGTCGTAGCCGTCGCTCCACTCGAAGTTGTCCAGGAAGCTCCAGTGCAGGTAGGCCTTCACCGGCACGCCCTCCGCGACGGCCTGCGCCAGGCAGGTGAGGTAGCGGTGCAAAAACTCGATGCGCTTGGGGTCGTGCACCTTGCCGTCCAGGTAGAGCATGTCGTGGTTGGACAGGCCGTCCTCGGTGATCCAGATCGGCAGGCCGTAGCGCTTGTAGACGTTCATCGGGCCGTAGTACAGCGCCTCCGGGGTGACGGGCCAGTCGGTGGCGGTGCGCGGGCTGCCCACGGGCTCCCGCACCTGCCTGGCGTCGTCGTCCACCGGGCGGGCGTTGTAGATGTTCATGCCGATGAAGTCCGGCGTCTCCATCAGCTCCCAGTCGCCCGCGGGGATGCTGTCTGCGAAGGCGCGCACCGCGGGGATGGCGGAGTCGTCGTAGCGTTTGAGGATCAGATCGTCCAGGAAGATGCTGAAGGTCATGGCCCAGTAGGGATGGCCGAGATCGAAGGTGGCCTTGCGGGCGGCCTCGCGCCCGGCGGGGGTGTCGTTGCGGGGATAGCACAGCCCGCCGCAGGACACCACGCCCACGGATATGCCGGGGTCCACGGCCTTGATGGCGCGCTGGGCGGCGCTGTGGGCCAGCGCCATGTGGTGCAGCGCGCGGGCCACGTCGGCGTCGCCCAGCTTCCAGCCGGGGGCGTGGAGGCCGTTGCCGTAGCCCAGGTAGGCGGCGCACTGGGGCTCGTTCAGGGTCATGAAGCAGTCCACGCGGCCCTTGAAGTGCTCCGCCACCACGCGGGCGTAGCGCTCAAAGGCGGCCACGATGTCCCGGTTGAGCCAGCCGCCCTTGTGCTGCAGAGCGCTGGGGAGGTCCCAGTGGTACAACGTGATCAGCGGGCGGATGCCGTTTGAGATGAGCTCATTAACCAGCTCGTCGTAGAATTTGAAGCCCAGGGGGTTGATCGCGCCGTCGCCGTCCGGTATGATCCGGGGCCAGCTCACGGAGAAGCGGTAGGCCCGGACGTTCAGCGCCTTCATCAGCGCCACGTCCTCCTTGGCGCGGTGGTAGCAGTCGCAGGCCACGTCGCCGGTGTCGCCGTGCTTGACGTGGTTGCCGCCGATCTCGTGGCAGAAGTCATCCCAGATGCTGGGGCCCTTGCCGTCCGCGTCCCACGCGCCCTCGCACTGGAAGGAGGCGCAGGCCACGCCCCACAGAAAGTCCTTCGGAAACTGAATCATGGAAAAGCCCTCCGTATACATCGTTGTGATATACAATATTATAGTGTGTCCGGACGGCAAATGTCAACGAAGGCAGCTTTACAAATGAAAAAAAGATTGCATAATCCGGGGAAGTCGTGTATAATGAGAGTGTAAAAGTGGATAAGGGAGGAATCTCCATGAAGCTGATAATTGCGATCGTTCAGGATGAGGACGCATCCCGCCTGATAAGCAGCCTCATGTCCGACGGCTATCGGGTGACAAAGCTCGCCACCACGGGCGGATTCCTTCGTTCCGGCAATACCACGCTGCTGGTCGGCGTCGAGGACGACAAGCTCCAAAACGCCATGTCCATCATCGAGAAGGTGTGCAAGAGCCGCAAGCAGATCGCTTCCTCGCCCGCGCCGATCTCCGGCACCACCGGGGTGTACGTGCCCTATCCGATTGAAGTGACCGTGGGCGGCGCGACCATCTTTGTGCTGGACGTCGAGCAGTTCACCAAGATTTGAGGCGGGCCTTGAATATCTCTGAGTTTACGGGTTATGGCGATAAAATGGAGCAGCTGATGCGTTCGGTTCAAGCCGGGCGCATTGTTCATGCGCTGCTGTTCGTGGGGCCCCGCGGCTCGGGCAAGCGCACGATGGCGAGGCTGTTCGCCCAGGCCATGCTGTGCAAGGGGCGGGAGCCCCGGCCCTGCGGGGTCTGTCCGGCCTGCAAGCGCTTCCTGGCGGGCTCCCACCCCGACGTTAAGACGCTCCGCCCGGAGAAAAAGACCATCGGCGTGGACGACATACGCGACCTGATCGACTACCTGTCGCTCAAGCCCTACGAGGGCGGCAGGCACATCGCCATCATCGAGCAGGCGGACAGCATGACCCCGCCCGCCCAGAACGCCCTGCTGAAGACGCTGGAGAACCCCGACGGCGCGGCGATGTTCTTCCTGATCGCCGAGGGCGACAGGGGCCTGCTGCCCACGATACGCTCCCGCTGCCAGGCGGTGCGCTTCAGGGATCTGCCCGTGGAGGACTGCGCCGCGGTGCTTGCGCGGCGGGGCGTCGCGCCGGAGCGCGCGCGGATGCTCGCGGGCATGGCCCAGGGCTCGGTGGGCCGGGCGCTGGAGCTGGACGCGGACGAGCGCGCCATGGCGCTGCGGGAAAAGGTGCTTGAATCGCTGGAGACCCTGCGCGACGCCGCCAGCGTGTCCAGGGCCGCGGCGCTTTTAGAGGACGACAAGGGCGCGGAGGGGGACATACTCGACATCATGGAGCTCTGGGCCCGGGACCGCATGGCGGCGCAGGCCGGGGCGCAGCCCTATCAGGCGGGGGAGTACGACCGCCTCGTCAAGGGCAAAATCGACGGCCGGGCACTTTTGAAGGGCGTCGTGGAGGCGCGCAAGCGGCTTGCGAGCAACGTCGCCTGGCCCGGCGTGCTGGAGAACATGTACTTCGATCTTATCAATAAGGAAAACAGCGGGAGGACGACGCTTTCATGGCAACGGTAATTGGCGTCCGCTTCAAGAAGGCGGGCAAGGTATACTATTTTGACCCCAGCGGCATATGGCCCCGGCCCGGCGACTGCGTGGTCGTGGAGACCTCACGGGGCGTGGAGCTCGGCGAGGTGGTGACGGGCTCGCGCTCCGTCAACGACCAGCAGATCGTCACGCCGCTTAAAAAGGTGGTGCGCATGGCCACCGAGGAGGACATCCGCCGCGCCGAGACAAACGAGCGCCGGGAGAAGGAGGCCTTCACGGTCTGCCAGGAGAAAATATTGAAGCACAAGCTGGACATGAAGCTGGTCAGCGTGGAGATCACCTTCGACAACTCCAAGATCATATTCTACTTCACCGCCAACGGGCGCGTGGATTTCCGCGAGCTGGTGAAAGACCTGGCCGGCGTGTTCAAGATCCGCATAGAACTTCGGCAGATCGGCGTGCGCGACGAGGCCAAGATGCTGGGCGGCCTGGGCGCCTGCGGGCGGACCATCTGCTGCGGCGCGTTCCTGGGCGACTTCCAGCCCGTGTCCATCAAGATGGCCAAGGAGCAGAACCTGTCGCTCAACCCGGCCAAGATCTCCGGCCAGTGCGGGCGGCTGATGTGCTGTTTGAATTACGAGCAGGAGAACTACGAGCAGGTGCACAAGCGGCTGCCCCGGGTGGGGAAGGACATCGTCACCCCGGACGGCGTGGGCGTGATCACCGAGATCAACGTGATCAAGGAGCGCGTCCGGGTGCGCATCCGCCAGGATGACGACAGCTTCGACGTCAGGGAGTACGACATCGACGAGGTGCGCCGCCCCGGGCCCGGCGACGCCGCCGCCGTGCGGGAGACCCCCAAGCCCCAGGAGCGTCGGCCCCGCCGGGCCCAGGCTGCCGAGGAGGCGGAAAACAAGGGCGAGGAGGAGTCCGAGGACAGGAAGCGGCGCTATCCCCACCAGAAGGCCCCCAAGAACCTGTCCACCGACCAGTTCTTTGAGAAGCTCAAGGAGACCGGCGGGGTGACCCCCGTGACCGGCGGCCGCGAGCATCGCCGCCGCCGCGGCGGGCGCGGCAGGGGAGAGGCCCCCGCGCAGGAGGGCGAGACCGCGAAGAAGGAAGAATGATATAATGCCCACGACCACCGGCATAGCCGGTGGTCGTGCTCGTTATGTATGGTTTTACCCCTCCCGCCGCATGATCTCGGGGATGGCGAGTATGTTATTGACGTCCATCTGCTTGTAGTCCACGCGCCTGCCGGTGGCGGCGTATTCGCGCTTTGAGAGGTCGTCCAGCGCCTCCCAGGGCACGAGGCAGGCGTGGGCCATGGCGCGGGTGTCCTTGCCGAGGCGGATGTCCTCCCCGGCCCTGACGCGCGCCGCGCGCTGTTCCAGCTCCGCGCCGGTCATGGGACGGTAGCCCATGGCCAGGTGAAACGCGCACCAGCGCCGATGCTCGGTGCGGGCCATGTTCTCAAGCAGCGCGCCCTTCGGGGGCCAGCGCCGCTCGAGCGCCTCCGGGGTTTCGGCCCCCAGGATGCGGCAAAAGGCGGGATAGAAGTCCACCGAGGCGCGGCAGCTTGCGCGGCTGAAGGCGTCGCAGGTCCGCCAGTCGGCCTCCGGGGAGGGGCCGTTGCAGTAGGTATGGTTGAGCACCATGGCCAGACGGTCCATGGCGCGCACGTCGATGTGCTCCAGCCGGTACTCCGCGTCCTCCAGCGCCACGCTGCCCTCGGCGCACTGCACGACGGCGGGGCGGCGGTCACGCACCTCGTAGAAGCGCTCCAGCGCCCGGGCGAGGTCGGCGTTGGCGCTGCGGCTTCCGGCGCACAGCGCGATGATGTCGGGCCCGTAAGCCTCGAGCCGGTCGTAGAAGGCCGCGCCGCGGGCGTCCTCCCGAATCAGCTGTATGTCGTAGGCGTCGAGCATGGCGGAAAAGCGGGCGCGCATCAGGCCGGAGAGGTCGTCCATGCGGGCGTCGATCACCTGGGCGTGGAAGGCGCCGCCCTCGAACTGGCCGTTCATCACCAGCTGCCGGAGCATGGCCTGGCCCATCCTGCCGAAGCCGACCACGAGCGCCCGCAGATCGTTCCTTGCCCGCCCGTCGGCGTCGAAGTCCACGCGGGACCAGGGCGGCAGCCGTCGGATGGCCTGGCGCGCGGTGAGTTCGCAGTCGTCGCAGGCGAACAGGCTGCCGAAGCCGCAGCGACCCGGCGCGGCCAGCAGGTCCACCGCCCGCGCTTCGGGCACGCCCAGCAGGAACAGGCTGGCGTTTAAACCGTCCATGCCCCGCGCCGCCATGGCGTCCCGCAGGGCGACGGCGAAGCGCAGGTTGTCGGCGGCGTTGGCGCTGACGCAGTACGCGGACAGCGGCCGCCGCGGGCTGATGTGGCGGAGCACCGAGGCGGCGGCGCGGCCCTCCGCGTCGTCCGGGAATATGACGCCGCCCAGGGCGTCGGCGATGTCGTCGTCGTTTCGCGTCACGCACACCAGGCCCCGCCCCCCGCGGGGGAGCCGGACCAGCCGCGCGGTCTGCCGGGTCGCGCCGTACACCAGCGTCACCCCGCCGACGCGCAGAAGCCTGACGCGCAGAAACCGGAGCAGCTGCTGCCCCAGCACCGCGATGGCCGCGCTGGCCGTGACGTAGAAGGCCATGAAATGGGTGAGCCAGAAGCCGGTCATGATGTAGGCGTTTTGGCTCAGCGGCGTCTGGGAAAAAGTGCCCAGGTCGTTGACGCCGGCGAACATGCGGCAGATCGTCATCAGCGTGCGGATGACGGTGGTGGCGCAGAAGCCGCCCGTCCAGGTGAAGGCGTAGCCGTACATGAGCAGGCCGGACACCGCGGCAAGGCAGGCGCAGAAGCCCATGCTCCGCGCCTTGAAGCGGGTGTCCAGTGCGAGGTTCAGTATCACCGCCAGAAAGCCCAAGGCGGTGAGCAGTATGACGAACAGTATCTTCATAGGGAATATGTGGGGTCGGGTCGTGTCATGACGGGGGATTCCCGGCAAGCTGACGGAACATCCGCCAGGCGTTGTCGTCCTTGCGGCGCTCGGCCTCGTCGAGCTGCGCGTAGGGGACGAGCATCGGGTGGCGGCGCAGGGCGTTGTCCCGGGTGGGGGCGTATTGCCAGTTGTAGAGCGCGTGGAACAGGCACCAGCGGGCGTGCTCGATATACCGGCAGCGCTCCACCAGCGCGGTGTCGGCGCGCTCGTAGACCTCCGCGGCGCGGCGGCAGGCCTCCGGGGTGAGGGCGGGAACATCCTCGCGGAGCAAAAGCCGCAGCTTGGTCAGCAGATGGTCCGCCGAGGCGAGATTGGAGCGCTTCAAAAACTCCGGCAGCGCCTCCCAGGGGGGCACGTCATAGTCCGCGCTTTGGCGGTACATCTCGAGAAGCTGCCGCGCGCGGGCGCTGAGGGCCTGCTTCATCACCAGCTCGGGGGTGAATATGCCAAGCTCGTCGCCGAAGTACCACACGTCCCGCAGGCCCTTGGGACACCGGGCGTGCAGTGCGCCGGGCACGACGTAGTAGCGCCGGATGAGATCCAGCGCCCCGCGGTTGGCCTCGGGGTCGTCGGCGCACAGCGTCACGCGGTCGGCGCTTAACAGTACGTCGGGGCAGGCACGCCAGTCCTCCGGGTGGAAGCGCAGCTCGAATTCCGGGTCGGGCACACCGGAAAGCGCCCCGTGGACGGTCCGCCACAGGGACCAGTCGCCGAACAGGTCGATGGCGCACCCCGGCGGCGCGGTCAAAAGCCCCTGCATCAGCAGCGCCTGCGCGAAGCGGCCGCGCCCGATCAGCGCCGCGCGTTCGCCGTCGTAGTGCCAGGGCCGGGTCTGCCAGTACAGCCGGGCGGCGCACTCCGCGTCGCCGAAGAGCACCACGTTGCCCGGCAGGGCCTCGTCCAGGCCGTCGCCCCGGCAGTAGACGGTCACCGGCTTGTCCTTCAGCGCGGCGGCGAGGCGCTCATTGGCGGAGATGTCCTCGTCCATCGCAAACAGCACGCGCGCGCCTTCGGAGGCGAAGGGCAGGCGCATGAGCGCCTCCGGGGACATGTCCAGGGCGATGGCGTCCGGCTCCGGGGTGCACGCCGTGCCGCAGAACACCCTGAGCCCGTCCGGGAGCCCCGCGGAGAGCGCCCGGGAGGCGGCGTTGTCCCCGGCGAACACGTACCACCGCGCCCGCCGGCGCCGCCACAGCCTGAACCGGGGGTAGAGGCTGCCGGTGACGGCGGCGCAGACGCTCCCCACCAGCAGCGCCAGCAGGCCCGCGCTCATGATGACGAACGCGCCGCCCACGACCTTGCCGCCGGGGGTCACGGGGGTCATGTCGCCGTAGCCCACGCTGGAGAGGGTCACCAGCGAGTACCACACCGCCTTGGGGAGGCTGTCGATCATGGCGTCCTCCCGGGGGGATTCCAGCGCGACCAGCAGCAGGAGCATCAGTATGTAGACGCCGATGCCCGCCGCGATCAGCCGTTTGAGCCTTTTTCCGCCGTTGATGGTTATCAGCGCCTTTCCGTTTAATTATTTAAGATTGTCGCACCCTTCGTACATGCCCTGGGTGTTGCCGCGGGCGAAGCTTTCGGGGTCGCGCCCGATGCTCTCCAGCCGCCCGCAATCCTCGAACATGCGGCTCATGTCCGTCACATGGGAGACGTCCCAGCCGGACAGGTTCAGCTCCACCATGGAGCGGCACATGCTGAACATGACGCTCATGTTGGTCACGCCGGAGGTGTTCCAGTTCGACAGATCCAGCTTATACAGGGATTCGCACACGGCGAACATATGGCTCATGGTCTCCGCCCTGCCGGTGTCCCAGCCGGACAGGTCCAGCCCGTCCAGCTGCTTGCAGCCGAAGAACACGCAGGCCATGTCCTCCACGCGGCTGGTGTCGAAGCCGCCGATGTCAAGGGTGGCGAGGTTTTCACAGTCGTTGAACATGCCGAACATGTTCTGCACGCGCCCGGTGTTGAAGGCGCTGATGTTCAGGTCCACGAGGTTGATGCAGCGCATGAACATCTCCTTCATGTTGGTGACGCGCCCCGTATCGAAGCCGGACAGGTCGAGGGCGTTCAGGTTCTCGCAGTTGCCGAACATGCGCTCCATATTGGTCACCCTGGCGGTGTCAAAGGCGCTCAGGTCCAGCGCTTCGAGGCTTTTGCAGCCCTCGAACATGTACTCCATCTGCTGCACGCGGGAGGTGTCGAAGCCGGAGAGGTCCAGCGATTTGAGCGATTCACAGCCGATGAACATGGATTCCATGTTCCGGCAGTGGCCGGTGTCGAAGCCGGTGACGTCCAGGGAGGCGAGTTGACTGCAATCGAGGAACATGCCGTCGAAGGACTCCGCGCGGGAGGTGTCGAAGCCTGTGACGTCCACCGATTCCAGTACCCAGCAGCCGCCGAAGAGGCCGCTGAAGGTGACGGCGTTGCCGGTGCAGACCCCGTCGAAGTTCACTTCCTTTAGATTGTGGCAGCACCAGAACAGCCGGGAGAAGTCCGTGCGCTCCGACATATCGACGCAGCCGTTGAAATCGACCCTCTCCAGGTTGAAGAAGTAGGAGAACATGGGGGACAGGCCGTCGCACTCCAGCACCTTCACGCCGCCGTCCCCGGCGATGGTCAGGTCGTACAGCTCGCCGTAGGGCGTGGCCCAGGCCAGCACACGGCCGTCGGCGGCGTCGGAGACATCCACGGCGTCCTCCGGCGCGCCCTCCAGCGTGGGCAGGAAGGTGACGGAGGCCACGTCCCGCCGCCGCACGTTCGGGAGGTTGAAGGCGGGGGCGTTGCCCAGCAGCTCCCGATAGGCGTCGTCGTCAAATTCCGGGATGCCGGCGACCGTGTCCATGCCCCGATAAAGCGCCGGGAAGTCGGTGTCCTTCACGACCTTGAGCCCGGGTTCCGTTATGGGCTCGGGGGTGTCGGTGGGGACGGGCGTGGCCGTGGGCGCTTCCGTGGGGGCTTCGGTGGGTTGCGGGGTGGCCGTGGGGACGGGCGTGGCCGTGGGCGCCTCCGTGATTTCCACTGTGGCGGTGGGCTCGGGCGTCGGCGCGGGGGATTTCCCGCCCCTGAACGCCATGTAGCCGCCGAAGGCCACCGCCAGCGCCGCGATCACCGCCAGCACCGGGATGAGCGGGCTGCGCTTCTTCGTCGCCGAGGCGGGCAGGGAATTCAGATAGCGGTCGCACAGCCGGTTGATGCTCTCCTCGAAGTACTCCGTGGTGCAGGTCAGGCCGTTCTGATAGCGTATGTCGTCGATATCCTCCGGCAGCTTCTCGGGAAAGGCGAAGCCCTTCAGCATCACCGGCACGATGTTCTTCTTCGCGCGCAGGGCCTCCGCGATCTCCCGGCGCACCCAGTCGCTCTCGTCGCTGCAGCGGTCCAGGGCGTGGGGGGACAGTATCAGCACGAAGTCCTTGCAGGATTGTATGGAATCCAGCAGCGCCTCGTTGAACTTGCCCGCGCGGAGCACCTCGAGGTCGTAGAACACCTTGTAGCCGCGCTCCTTGAGCGCCTGATAGAAGTACATGGCGGTCATGTCGCCGCCGTCCCGACGGTAGCTGATGAATATGTCGCAGGTGCGTACCGTCGCGCTTGATGTATTGACGCTGTTTGCCATATGCGCTCCCAATCCTGTCGGTCCGTTGCAGCTGTCGTGATAATGTTAACAACATTATACCAGCCCGCCGCCGCGCGCACAATATGAGGATTTGGAAACGGTATGGAAGTTAACAGATTGTTAACTTTAGGCATGGTAAAGCGGGACGGACCCGGAAGGGTCCGTCCCGCGGCGATGCGGCGCTTGATTACAGCAGGGGATCGAGCATGTCGATGGCGTCGAAATTGCCCTCGGCGATGGCCAGCTCCATCATCTGCTCGACGGAAGCGTGGTCCGCCTGCGCGGCGAAGCGGGAGGCCGCCTCCCATTTCTTCTCCTGCGCCCGGGCGACGCACAGCCTGCCGAAGTATTCGGGGGACAGGTGCGGGGCGAGCTCCGCAAGGAAGTCGTAGTCGTCGTTGGCGACCACCGTGTTGGCCAGCACCTCCCGCTGCTCCGCGCTCATGCAGTGCTCGGTGAGCTGCAGCGCCAGCGCGTGGGCCTCGGCGCGGTAGGCGGCGACGGCGACCTGATCGGCGCAGTGCTCCAGCGAGATCTGCTCGGCGTAGGTGCTCAGCCACTGCCAGTTCTCCGCCTGGGCGGCGGCCAGGGCGATCTTCTCCTGGAACTCGTCCTCGAACTGCCACACGTGGTCGCCCAGCCAGCTCCAGTTGCCCGCCTCGATGGCGGCGTCGATGGTGCGGGTGTCGGCGTAGCCGTTCATGTGCTCCAGCACCCAGTCGTGCATGCCGAGGCCGTTGGCCTTCTGGGCGATCTCCCGCAGCAGGTCCTCGTCGTCGATTTCGTCCATGTGATCGGCCAGCCAGTCCCACTTTTCGTCCTGCAGGGCGCGCCGGCAGGCGGCGTTGCGCAGGGCCTTGACACGGTCCTCCCGGCCCTTGGTGCTCTCCACGAAGCTGTTGATGGCGTTGCCCACCTCGCGGGCCACGTCCTCGCTGAGCTTGCCGGCCCTGCGGACCACCTTCTCCATGCTCTTGCCGAGGGTCTGGGACATGTCGCCGATGCAGCGGCCGATGTCCTCGCCGGGGTTGGGATTGTTGGCCACGTCCTGCACGATCCTGCTGCCCTCGCTGGCCAGCTTCGCCAGCCGGTCCACCATCTCCCGCTTCAGGAAGGGGGCGATGCGCTGCAGGGTCTCCCAGGTGATCTCGGTCTCCGGGTTCTGTATGAGCTTCTCCAGGCACTCCCGGGAGATGAAGGGCGCGAAGCGGGCGATGTCGTTCGCGGTCAGCTCGCTTTTGTGCTCCAACAGCAGCGCGTCCACGGCGCTTCGGGACATGAAGGGGGCCATTTGCAAAAGCTTTTCGATTTCCAGCGGCTTGGCGGTCTCGGCTTCCGATTCCGCTTCATTGTCCTCCGCGGGGGTTTCCTCGGCGATCACGGTCTCCTCCGCGCCGTCGTCCTCCGGGGCGGGCTCGTCCGCCTTGGGCGGCTGGAAGATGCCGTTGACGATGTTGTTAAAGAAGTTTCCGATATCCCGGATCGGCTCCTCCAGCGGGGATTTGTTCTCCATGCGGTCCTGCGGTACCTCGCCGGACAAAAGCTGCTCCATGGTGATGCCGAACAGCCGGGTCAGGTCCATCAGCGTCTGCACGTCCGGCAGCGCCGCGCCGTTTTCCCACTTGGAAACGGCCTGATGCGAGACGTTCAGCGCAGCGGCGAGCTGCTGCTGGGTCATGTTCCGGTTTTGCCTGAGGGTTGCGATGGTCTTGCCAACGGTGCGATTGTCAATCATGCTTTCCGCCTCCATTCAATGATCATATCGGTTCGGTCCGGCGGGCGATGAGGGCATCGCCCCTATGGACATCCCGCAAATTGACTATACCATATTCAACCTATGATTGCAAGCAACCGCAGGTAGAATGATATAGAACCGAAGTTGAATTGTTAGCACTTAAAGATGATGAGTGCTAAATTTTACTTGACAAAGCCCCTTTCGGTGGTAAAATAGTATCCAGTAAATATGGAGGTGATACACATGTCCAAGGGGACTGTTTCCATCAATGCTGAAAACATCATGCCGGTCATCAAGCAGTGGCTGTATTCCGACAAGGACATATTCGTGCGCGAAATGATTTCCAACGCCTGTGACGCCATCAAAAAGCTGCGCTGGCTGGCGAGCACCGGCCAGGCGACTCTGGACGACGCGCCGGACCGCATCGACGTGGTGGTGGACAAGGAAGTCGGCACGCTGAGCTTCATCGACAACGGCATCGGCATGACCGAGGACGAGGTCGTGAAGTACATCGCGCAGGTGGCCTTCTCCGGCGCGACGGACTTCATCACAAAGTACACCAAGGATGACGACAAGGGCGAGGGCGCGAGCATCATCGGCCACTTCGGCCTGGGCTTTTACAGCGCCTTCATGGTGTCGGACAAGGTGGTCATCGACTCCAAGAGCTACACCGACGCCCCCGCCGTGCGCTGGACGAGCGAGGACGGCATGGAGTACGAGATCGAGCCCTCCGACCGCGCCGAGCGCGGCACGGCCATCACGCTCTACATCGACGAGGATGACAAGGACTTCCTCGACAAGTGGACCGTGCGCGCGACGCTGCAAAAGCACTGCGCCTTCATGCCGGTGCCGATCTTCCTAAGCGAGGTCGAAAAGCCCGAGGAACCCAAGGAGGGGGAGGAGCCCAAGAAGCCCGCGGAGCCGGAGCAGATCAACGACACCGAGCCGCTTTGGATGAAGCGCCCCGCCGACTGCACCGACGAGGAGTACAAGGCGTTCTACCACAAGGTGTTCAACGACTTCGAGGACCCGCTGTTCTGGATCCACCTGAACGCGGAGTATCCCTTCAACTTAAAGGGCATACTGTTCTTCCCGAAGATCAAGAACGAGTTCACCGCCTCCGAGGGCGTCATCAAGCTGTACAACAACCAGGTGTTCGTGGCGGACAACATCAAGGAAGTCATCCCCGAGTTCCTGATGCTGCTGAAGGGCTGCATCGACTGCCCCGACCTGCCGCTGAACGTGTCCCGGTCCTTTTTGCAGAACGACGGCTACGTCAAGAAGATGGCGGCCTACATCACCCGCAAGGTGGCGGACCGGCTGGTCAGCGAGTTCAACACGAAGCGCGAGGACTACCAGAAGTACTGGGACGACATCCACATGTTCGTCAAGTACGGCTGCATCCGCGACCAGAAGTTCTACGACCGCGTGAAACCCGCGCTGATCTACAGGACCACCGCCGGGGAGTACGTGACGCTGGAGGAGTACATCAACCGCAACTGCCCCGACGACGAGAACAAGACCGTCTACTACGCCTCCGACGACAAGCGCCAGGCCCAAATGATCAAGCTGTACACCGATCAGGACAAGGACGTGGTGCTGCTGAACACGCTGATCGACGACGATTTCGTCAGCCACCTGGAGTTCACGGACCACGACAGCAAGGTGAGCTTCAAGCGCGTGGACGCGGACACCGAGAGCCTCACCGAGAACGGCGAGACCGACGAGACCGCCCGGCTCAGGCTGGAGGGCCTGTTCCGCAAGGCCATGGGGGACGACACCGTGGACGTGCAGCTCAAGCCCTTCAAGGACGAGGGCATGATCTCCATGATCACCGTGGACGAGCAGAGCCGCCGGTTCACGGAGATGTCCAGCCGCTGGGGCCGCGGCGGCATGAGCCTGCCCGAGAAGCGCACGCTGGTGCTCAACGAAAAGCACCCGCTGGTGAAGTGGCTGGGCACGGCCGAGGAGAGCGACGACACCGAGGCCATATGCGCCCAGGTGGCCGACCTCGCCGAGATGGCCCGACAGCCGCTGGTCGCCGATAAGATGGTAGAGTTCCTGCGCCGCTCCAACGCGCTGCTGACGCAGTTGGTACAAAAATAGGAATTAGGAATGAGGAATTAGGAATTACAGAGTGCCGGAAGCATGGCGCAGGGGCGGCATCGACGCCCCTGCGCCATGTGTACACCTTATGAGTATTGCGCGGCAGCCGGTAACCCAATTCCTTACTCCTAACTCCTAATTCCTCATTACCTCGGTTAAATATCGTCGGCGGGATTGCTTTTCATGTAACTATCATGTAGAATAGAGGTGAACAATCCAGTTGGAGCGGTCCCATTCCGACCGATCACCGGTATCGCTCGGGAAGGATGGGGGAAGGTATCGATGTGGAATTATAACTTTGTATTGCCCAGCCTGATGGTGCTGTGCGTGTTCCTGGTGTACTACCTGAGGAGTCCGCGGCTGCCGGTGCGCGTCAACCGCACCTTTTTGGGGATGCTGTTATTGCAGCTGGCGCTGGTGGTCACGGACGTGCTCTCGAGCTTCGCGGATGAGAACTACGCGAGCTATTCAAACGCCGCGCTCTACGTGCTGAACATGGCGTTTTTCGTGCTGTTCCTGGCGCGCATCTTCTGGTTCTTCCTGTTTACGAAGGACGTGCTGGGCTTCCGCTGGTCCAACGCGCCGCGGCTGGTGGTGATGTCCCACGGCTTCTTTTTGACGATGGAGCTGATCACGCTGTCCAGCTTTGTGACCGGCGCGGTGTTCTACATCGACCAGGGCTATCACCGCGGCCCGCTGTACAACATACTCTACATCACCTTTTTCCTCTACATCGCGCTGTCGCTGGTGCTGGCGCTGCGCTATACCGAAAGGATCAGCCGGCACGACCTTCTGAGCATCGTGGGCTACAACGCGGTGCTGTTCGCGGGCAATATCGTCCGCATGCTCATGCCGCGCTACCTGGTGATGAACACCTTCTGCATGCTGGCGATCGTGATCATCTACCTGTCCTTTGAAAACCCGGACCTGTACCGCTCGGAGAACGGCGAGGGCTTCAACATGCGGGCGCTCAGGGACGTGCTGGAGGAGTATTCCGACGGCAAGCCCTACCGCATCATGGGCGTGGCGCTGGAGAACTACGTGGACGAGCGCGGCATCTACGGCGGGCGCCAGATGGACAGCGGCATCGCCATGATCGCCGAGTACCTGTCCTCGGAGTTCTCAAACGACATGCTCTTCTACGTGTGCGGCGGCCGGTTTGTGCTGATGGGCGCGAAGGACATGGACTGGGACGGCATGCGCGCGCGCATCAACGCCCGCTTCCAGCAGCCCTGGAAGGCGGAGGACGCGGTCATGTTTTTGAACGTGGGCTACGTGCTGATGGAATCCGGCGCCGGGCAGTCTGCGGTGGATCGGGTCATCTCCAGCCTGATGATCGCCTTCGACCGGGTGGGGCGCTCCGGCAGCGTGGACAACAACACCATCGACGTGGAGACCATGAGGGAGATCGACCGCCAGGTGGACGTCAAGCGCGCCCTGGAGCAGGCGCTGGAGCAGGACGCGGTGGAGGTGTTCCTCCAGGTGCTGGTGGACAGCCACACCCGCAAGGTCGCGGGCGCGGAGGCGCTGGCGCGCATATGGGACGCCGAAGGCAAGATCATATCGCCCACCACGTTCATCCCCATCGCGGAAAAGGGCGGCTACATCAACCTGCTGGGCGAGCAGGTGTTTGAAAAGACCTGCCGGTTCATCCGGGAAAACGAGCTGGACAAGCTGGGGCTCAAGTGGATCAACGTGAACCTGTCGCCCATACAGTGCATGCGCAAGGACCTGAATGGGCGCTTCATGGAGATACTGACCCGCTACGGCGTCGACCCCAGCGTGATCCACCTGGAGATCACCGAGGAGTCCATGGTGGACTACGAGATACTGGAAAAGCAGATCGACGCGCTCCGGGAAAACGGCTTCAACTTCGCGCTGGACGACTACGGCAGCGGCTACTCCAACCTGACCCGGGTGAAGCGCTACCCGTTCTTCAACGTCAAGCTGGATATGGAGCTGGTGCGGGATTACTGCCGCGAGCGGGACAAGCTGCTGCCCAACCTGATCAACGCCTTCAAGCAGATGGGCTTCACCATCACCGCCGAGGGTATCGAGACCGAGGAGATGGCGCAGGTCATGACCGACGTCGGCTGCGATTATCTGCAGGGCTTCCTGTTCTCAAAGCCCATATCGATGGAGGATTTCCTCAAGAAGTACGGCAGGCAGTGCGCGTAGGACAGGCTGCCGATGACGACCGTAGGGGCGGCGATGCGCCGCCCGCCCGAAAGAAATCATGGATTCATGTCGGGCGGGCGCCGCATCGGCGCCCCTACGACTATGGTTTTAGCGACGGGCGATGAGGGCATCGCCCCTACGAATGGATTCGTGCATATCCGTAGGGGGCTGTTGCACTAACAATCAGCATCAAACAACAAAAAAAGCGGAGAACAACAAAAGAAGCGGAGAAGTTCGAGTAGAACAACTCCGCTTTTTGCTGTATAATGTAACTGGTATGAAACAAGAACAGCAAATACATTATACAGCAAACGAGGCGGCATATCAAGTAGTGATGCCACTGAATTTGGGAATAAAGATAAGTTCATGCCAAACAGGAAATAAATCATACACGGCAAAACTCAGGCCATTCCTATTGCCTATTCCCTATTGCCTATTCCCTATTGCCTATTGCCTTTTCCCTTTTCCCTATTGCCTAATCCCCCTACTCCTCCCTTATCCTCCTCCCCCCATGCTTCTTCTGATACAGCACGCTTCCGGTCCGATACGCCATGGGGGTGACGCCCTTGATGGCCTTGAAGCGCTGTATGAAGTGGGAGATATCGCAAAAGCCGAGCTCCTGGGCGATGCGCTCCACGGGCCAGGCGGTGGTCTCCAGCAGGTAGCTGGCGTGGCTGACCTTGCGGTTCATGACGTACTTGGAGTAGGTGGTGCCCATCATGCGGGAGAAGAAGCTGGAGAAGTAGGCGGGGTGGTAGCCGAAGGCCTGGGAGATCTCCGTGAGGCTCAGCCGGCGCTCGATGTTGTCGTCGATGTACTTGAGGATGTCGTGGTTGACCGAGCGCCCGCCGGACTCGATCTCCACCCGCTTGCACAGCGTCATCAGGATCTCATAGAGCTTCAGGCTGATGCCCGGGCCCATGTGGGAGGGCTGGTAGAGTATGGAGGTGCAGATGTTCATCACGTCCACGAAGGTGCTGCCCTCGTAGATGGGGCCGCCCACGTCCAGCACGTGGGTGGTGAGCTGGGCGGAATTGCCGCCGCCGTACTCCACCCACACCAGGCCCATGGGGTCCTTGGGGTCGGAGGAGTACAGGTGCCCCTCGTTGGGCGCCAGCACGAACGCCTGGCCCGCGTGCACGTTGTACATGTGCCCGCGGCAGGACACGCTGCCCTTGCCGTGGAAGCAGCAGTGGATCAGGCTGTAGCGGTAGGCGTCGTCCCGGGAGATCACGAAGTCCGTCGGCGTCTTGAGCACGATCCCCGCCCGGTTGACCTGCATGTACAGCGCGTTCAGGTCCACCGGCTTGGAGGATATGTAGTAATCGTCGTGGGGCACGGTGCCCACGATGTCGTGCTCGAGATCGTCCGCGTAGTAGTTGCGCCGCATGGGTATCGCCCTCCGCTGTCCTTTGAATAGCCTACATCAAAATTATACAGCATAATATTTTGTTTGTCTACCATTAGTGATGCTTGATAAGAATAAATTTACGTCCCAATAAAGCGGCGGCGGACAAAAACAGTTAAATTATACAAATATTCCGGCGCGAAATGGCGGAGGATATTGTTTATTTAAGATCATTTGATTATACCCCGTTTTGCATACTTTCGGGGCGGACAATGGCACCCAATTCATAACATATTAAAAATATACAGTTTTATCTTTGAAACATCAATAGCAATCGTAACATTGATTTGATATGATAGTTTTAACGTTACCGCCTGTTGTGAAGATGATCCTCCCCGGCGCGGGAGGATTATTATAAAAACCGAGGAGGAAATCGTCATGAAGAAAATCGTCGCAGCAATCCTGGCTCTGATGTTGGTTCTGTCCGTGGCCGCGTTTGCGGAGGGCAATCCGACCATCGCCTACGTGCCGAAGGTCATCGGCCAGCCCTGGTGGGACCACGTGCAGCAGGGCGTTGAAGCCTGGGCCGCCGACAAGGGCATCGATGTGATCTACAAGGGCGGCACTACCACCGACTCCGCCGAGCAGGTGCAGATCATGACCGACCTGGTCAACCAGGGCATCGACATCCTGTGCTTCTCCCCCAACGATCCCGACGCCTGCGAGCAGATCTGCAAGCAGGCCCGCGACAAGGGCGTCATCGTCATCGCCACCGAGGCCTCCGGCATGGAGAACGTGGACTTCGACATCGAGGCCTTCGACGAGGCCGGCCTGGGCGCGTTCCTGATGGACGAGCTGGCCGCGCAGATGGGCGAAGAGGGCGAGTACATCACCATGGTGGGCTCCATGACCATGGAGAGCCAGAACAACTGGGCCGACGCCGCCATCGCCCGCCAGGAGGCCGCCTATCCGAACATGACCCTGGTGCCCGACAAGCGCGTCGAGGACAACTCCGACGCTCAGGAGGCCTACAACCTCACCATGCAGCTCAAGGAGAAGTATCCGGACCTCAAGGGCATCCTGGGCACCGGCTCCTTCGACGCCCCCGGCGCCGCCCGCGCCATCGAGGAGATGGGCCTGACCGGTGAGATGTTCGCCATCTCCGTGGCCATGCCCGCCGAGGTCTCCGACTACCTGATCAACGGCACCCTCAAGTCCGTCGCGCTGTGGGACGCCAGCGTCACCGCCAAGGTGCAGCTCAACGCCGCCATGAAGCTCTTCGCCGGCGAGTCCATCGAGGATGGCTCCGACCTGGGCGAGGAGGGCTACGCCGCCATCCACATCGCCGACAACGGCAAGGGCAAGAACTACATCTACGGCGACGGCTACCTGGCCGTGACCGTGGACAACTGGGAGTCCTTCGGCTTCTGATCGATCACATGACCTCTTGCGAGGCAGGGAAGGTAGGCCTTCCCTGCCTCGCGTCACGATTGACCGTCCGCTGATGAGATCGGCATCGCGCGGGCGATGCGATGTCATGAACGGACTACGAACGGCAAAGGAGCAAGCGAAACATGTCTGAATACCTGCTTCAAATGACGGGGATTGACAAGTCCTTCGGCGGCGTGCACGCGCTGGACCACGTCAATTTCGCCATCAAGCCCGGCAAGGTGATGTGCCTGGCCGGGGAAAACGGGTGCGGCAAGTCCACGCTGGTGAAGATCATCTCCGGCGTGTACACCCGCGATTCGGGCGAGGTGATGTTCGAGGGCAAGGCCATCGAGAAGATCACCCCGGCGGACGCCACGCGCATGGGCATACAGGTCATATACCAGGACCTGTCCATCTTCCCGAACCTGACGGTGATGGAGAACCTGGCCATCAACTCCGAGATCACCGCCAACCGAAAGATCGTCAACCGCAGGCGCTGGGAGCAGACCGCCCGGGAGGCGCTCTCCAAGATCGGCTACGAGATCGACCTGCACAAGAAGATGGGCGAGCTCTCGGTGGCGGACAAGCAGCTGGTGGCTATCTGCCGCGCGCTGCTGTTCAACGCCAAGCTGATCATCATGGACGAGCCCACCACCGCGCTGACGAAAAAAGAGGTGGACGCGCTGTTCAAGACCGTGCGGCAGCTCCGGGACTCCGGCATCGCCATCATGTTCATCAGCCACAAGACGGAGGAGATATTCGAGATCTCCGACGACGTGTGCATCATGCGCAACGGCAAGAACGTGTTCCTCGGGGAGACGGCCACGCTGACCAAGAAGGACTTCACCTATTATATGACTGGCCGCGAGATCGTGGACGACTACTTCGTGCCCACCAACATCTCAAAGGAGCCGGTGCTGAAGGTCGACCACCTGACCTGGAGGGACAAGTTCCACGACGTGTCCTTCGAGCTTCGCAAGGGCGAGATCCTCGGCATCACCGGCCTGTTGGGCTCCGGCCGCACGGAGCTGGCGCTTTCGCTGTTCGGGCTGGGCAAGGTGCACTCGGGCAGCATCACGCTGAACGGCAGGCAGGTCAGGATTACCTCGCCCATCGAGGCGCAGAAGCTGCGCATCGGCTACGTGCCGGAGGACCGGCTGACCGAGGGACTTTGCCTGCGTCAGCCCATCGCCGACAACATCATGCTCTCATCATTGAAGCAGCTCACCCGGGCGCTGGGCATGATCAGCCATCAGGAGCTGTTTGACAAGTCCAACGAGTGGGTCAAGACCTTCTCCATCGCCACCGACGACGCCCACAAGCACGCCTCCACGCTCTCCGGCGGCAACCAGCAGAAGATCGTGCTCTCGAAGTGGCTCAACAACGACCTGGACGTGCTGATACTGAACGGCCCCACCGTGGGCGTGGACATCGGCGCCAAGCAGGACATCCACGCGCTGGTGCACGACCTGGCCAACAGGGGGCTGGCGGTTATCATCATCTCAGACGACCTGGCGGAGGTGGTGGTCAACTGCAACCGCGTGATCGTGATGAAGGACGGCGGCATCGTGGGCGAGATGACCGGCGACAGGATCACCGAGGAGAACATCCTCGACATCATACGATGAGGAGGCGCGCACATGAATAAGGCTGCATTGAAGCGCATGACGCGCAGAACCGAGTTTTACATGTTTATCGTGCTGATTTTGCTGTGCGTGCTGGTACAGATCAAGTCCGGCGGCAAGCTGATCGCCTTCCCCGGCATATTCACCCGTTTGAACGTCACGGTGCTTCGGACCATGGTGGTGGACGGCATGTTCGCCATGTGTTCGCTGGTGGTCATGATTTCCGGCGGCTTCGACCTGTCCTTCCCGGCCATCGCGGCGCTGTCGTACTCGCTGACCTGCACCATCTGCTTAAACAACGGCTGGTGCCAGAACAGCCCCGTCGTCGGCTTTCTGCTGGCGGCGGCCATCGGCTGGGTGCTGGGCATGCTCAACGGCTGGATCATCTCAAATTTCAAGCTCAACACCATGATCGTCACCCTGGGCACGCAGACGCTGTTCACCGGCATCTCCATGGGCCTGCTGGCGCTGAAGGAGATCACCTCCACGCTGCCCAACGGCTTCAAGACCTTCGGCAAGCTGTACATACTGGAGGGCGTGGACGGCAAGATACGCTTCACGCTGTCGGCGATGGTGATCTTCCTGATACTGCTGTGCGCCATCGTGTCGTTCATACTCAACAAGACCATGTTCGGCCGGGCGCTTTACGCCATCGGCGGCAACGAGGTGTCCGCCGAGCGCGCGGGCTACAACGTCAGGAAGGTCAAGTTCCTGCTGTACTCCTCCGTGGGGGCGCTGTCCGGCTTCGTGGGCATGATCCGCGTGTGCATGGAGAGCCAGTCCATCCCCAAGGCCATGGTGGGCCGCGAGATGACCATTATCCCCGCGGTCATACTGGGCGGCGCGTCGATCTTCGGCGGCGAGGGCACCGTGTTCGGCACGGTGGTGGCGGTGGCCATCATATCGCTGGTGTCCAACTCCATGCTGCTCTTGGGCATCGACACCTACTGGCAGCAGTTCTTCAACGGCCTGGTGATACTGGTCGGTGTCACCGTGTCCGCCCTGCAGGCCAAGCGCCAGAAGCAGTAATGGGAGGTGCGCATCGATGAAATCCAAGACCTTTGAAAAGCACAGCTACACCTTCATGCTGCTGGGCCTGATGGCCGTGGTGCTTTTGTTCTTCACCGTCTTAAAGGGCGGCATGATGTGGAAGGGGGACGTGTGGCTGGGCATCGCCATGCAGTTCCCGGAGTACGGCGTGGTCACGCTGGGGCTGATGTTCTGCTTCATCTGCGGCAAGATGGACATGTCCTTCATGGCGCTGGGCAATTTCGCCACCATCATGGCGGTCATGTACATGGGCGCCCACGCGGATTCCCCGGCGGGCGGCGTGATGCTGGTGGGCATACTGATCGCCCTGGGCATCGCCGTCGTCGGCGGGCTGATCAACGGCATGCTGGTGGCCTACCTCGACATCCCGCCGGTGATGGCCACCATCTCCATGCAGCTGGTGTGGACGGGCCTCTCGGTGGCGCTGACCAACGGCAACACCGTCAAGGGCCTGCCGAGCCTGTACACCGACATCGGCCACACCTACCTGATGGGCTTTTTGCCGGTGCCGCTTCTGATCTTCCTGTTGATATTCGCCGTCGCCTGGTGGCTTTTGCAGCACACCGTGTACGGCGAGAAGCTCTACATGGTGGGCACCAACATCAAGGCCGCCGAGTTCTCCGCCATCAACACCAGGCGCATGGTGATCGGCACCTATATCCTCTGCGACGTGATCTGCTGCATCGGCTGCCTGATCATGATCTCCACCATGGCCAGCGCCAAGGCGGACTACGGCACCTCCTACGTGATGCGCTGCATACTGATCCTCGTGCTGGCGGGCGTGCTGCCGGACGGCGGCATGGGCAGGATCGGCAACGTGCTCATCGCCATCGTCACCATACAGATCATCGCCACCGGCGTCAATATGTTCCCCAATCTCAACACCTACTACGCCAGCCTCATCTGGGGCGCGCTGCTGCTGGTGGTGCTGGTGATGTCGACCCGCGTCAACGGAGGCTTTCAGTTGAAGCGGAGAGCGAGGAAGGCCGCGAAAGCGTGAGAACATTTGAGTGTGGAGTGTGGAGAGTGGAGTGTGGAGTTTCAGGATGAAATCCTTCGGATTTCTTTTGAATGAAGGTTACGGAGTATCGTACAATCATTGATTATAATATTTAAATCAAAACAAATCCGAAGGATTTGTACCGCAACTCCACTCTCCACTCTCCACACTCCACTCTCGGGCGAAGCCCGGAAAAGATGCAAGCAATCAATAGACGCACAACGAAACAATATATAGGGGAGGAACCTGACATGAACAGCCTGGAGAGATTTTACAAGACCATCGCCTACGAGCCCGTGGACCGTCCCGCCTGCTGGCTGGGCGACCCGACCCCGGAGGAGGCCAAAAAGCTCTGCAAATACTACGGCGTCGCCAACACCAGCGCGCTCAAGAAGGTGGTGGGGGACGATTTCTACGCGGTGGAGATTCCCTATCACAGCCCCACCTGCAACGCCATATTCGCGGCGTTTGACTGGTATATGAACGGCACCAACGTGGACACCGAGCACCGCACGCTCACCGCGGACGGCTGCTTTGCCCACTGCGAGGACCTGGAGGACGTGAAGGCCGTGAACTTCCCCTGGCCGGACCCGGAAAAGTACATCGACCCCGAGCTGTGCCGCAAGCTGGTGGGCGAGGCCCCCGAGGGCAAGACGGTCATGGGCATGCTGTGGGCGTGCCACTTCCAGGATACCTGCGCCGCCTTCGGCATGCAGACCGCGCTGATGAACATGGTCGCGGAGCCGGAGATGGTGCACTACGTGGACGACCACATCGTGGCGTTCTACGAAAAGGCGCTGCGCATATTCCTGGACGCCACCAAGGGCAAGGTGCACGCGCTGCTCATCGGCGACGACGTGGGCAGCCAGCGCGGCCTCATGATCTCCCCGGCGCTGGTCAAGGAATTCGTGATCCCCGGGGCGAAGAAGCTCATCGACATCGCCCACAGCTACGGCGTGAAGATCGTGTACCACTCCTGCGGCTCCATCGTGGACGCCATACCGCTTTTGATCGAGGCGGGGGTGGACGCCGTGCATCCCATACAGGCCAAGGCCGCGGGCATGGACCCCGAGAACCTCAAGGAGAAGTTCTACGGCAAGGTGGCCTTCTGCGGCGGCGTGGACACCCAGGACCTGCTGCCCTTCGGCACGCCGGAGCAGGTGGCCCAGCGCGTGAGGGAGCTCCGGGCGATCTTCCCTACCGGATTGATCGTCTCCCCCAGCCATGAGGCGCTGCAGGCGGACGTTCCTCCGGAAAATGTTAAATCTTTATTTGACGAAGCGGGAAAAATATATTAAAATAGATGCGGGAGGGATAAGCACATGCTTCTGCGCTTTGGACAGATGATCAAGGTCAAGCCCGACGGCCTGGCCGCCTACAAGAAGTGGCACGCCAACCCCATGCCCGGGGTCAATGAGATGATCAAGGCCTGCCATCTGAAGAACTATTCCATCTACAGCAGAGGGGACTACCTGTTCGCCTACTTTGAGTACGACGGGGACGACTTCGACGCCGACATGGCGAAGATGGCCGCCGACCCCAATACCCAGGCCTGGTGGGACGTGGTGAAGCCCCTGATGCAGCCGCTGGAAGATCGCAAGGAAGGCGAATTCTGGTCTGACATGGAGGAAGTGTATCACCTCGATTAATAACACAGGGGGAGGAAATCACATGATTATCATCGGCGAGAAGATCAACGGCTCCATTCCGATTGTGGCGGACGCCATCGCCCGCAGGGACAGCGAGTTCATCAAGGCCCGCGCCAGGATGCAGGAGGAGGCCGGCGCCACGTTCATCGACTGCTGCGCGTCCGTGCCCGAGGCCCAGGAGGTCGAGACCCTCAAGTGGATGATCGACTGCATCCAGGAGGTCTCCGACCTGCCCATCTCCGTGGACAGCCCCAGCGCCAAGGTGCTCTCGGAGGCGTACAAGTTCTGCAAGAGGCCCGGCCTGTTCAACTCCGTGTCCGGCGAGGGCGACAAGATCGACATCATCTTCCCGATCATGGCGGAGAACAAGAAGTGGGAGTGCATCGCCCTGTGCTCCGACGACACGGGCATCCCGAAGAACGCCGCCGACCGCCTGAAGGTGTTCGACAAGATCATGGCCAAGGCCAAGGAATACGGCATCACGCCCAACCGGCTGCACATCGACCCGCTGGTGGAGATGCTCTGCACCTCCGAGAACGGCATCGAGACGAACACCGAGGTCATCTCGACCATCCGCGAGAAGTATCCCAGCATCCACATCACCGCGGCGATCTCCAACATCTCCTTCAACCTGCCGGTGCGCAAGATGGTGAACCTGGGCTTCACGGTGCTGGCGATGAACGCCGGCCTGGACAGCGCCATACTCGATCCCACCAACCGGGATATGATGGGCGTCATCTACGCCACCGAGGCGCTGCTGGGCATGGACGACTACTGCATGGAGTACATCTCCGCCTACCGCGAGGGCCTGTTCGGACCGAAGAAGGACTGAATCGAACAACTGTTCAGTCCGGCGGGCGATCAGGGGATCGCCCCTACTGATCCTGCGCTGTTGTAGGGGCGATGCCCTCATCGCCCCGAGTTGAAGCAACCTAAGAACAATGATACAAGCCTTTCCGACCGGTACGCCCGCGTCGGAAAGGCCGTATTGGTATGCGATGAAACGGGGAGGCCGCCATGGAATATCGTGTAAACTACATCGCCGAGGGCAAATGCGTGACCGTTCCGGCGGGTACGACGCTGCTGGAGGCCCAGAGGCTCGTGCAGCTGCCCGCCGACGCGCCCTGCGGCGGCAAGGGGACCTGCAAGAAGTGCGCCGTGGAGTACCGTGGGGCGGGGGAGGCCGCGTGGCGGCGGGAGCTGGCCTGCCGCGTGACGGTGGACCGGGACATGGCGGTCCGCCTGCTGCGCGGCGGCGAGAAGCTGCAGGTCCTGACCGACAGCGCCCGGACCGACACACAGGCGTGGGACCCCATGGTGCGCGCGCGCCCGGTGCCCGTCGCGCCCT
>JAFRFY010000079.1 GCA_017434085.1 Clostridia bacterium | reverse complement strand
GACCGAGGCGCCCACGCCGGAGCCCACCGCCGAGCCCACGCCCACCCCGACGCCGGAGCCCACCCCGACCCCGGTGCCCGACGTGCCGGTGAAGGCCGCGGGCGAGGCCACGGTGTACTATAATAAAGAAGGCAAGCTGTACCACATGCGCTCCAGCTGCAAGAAGATGAACAGCGCCAAGCCCCACACCCTCGCGGAGGCCGTCGAGGCCGGCAAGCAGAAGTGCAACGCCTGCGGAAGTCCCGACGCCGCCATACTGGAGGCAAAGGACGTGGTCTGGGCGGACCAGAACAAGGTCTTCCACACCACCGACGAGTGCGCGAAGTTCGAGGGCCTGTGGACGCTGATCCCCCTCGAGGAGGCTGTCAAGGGCGAATACACCCCCTGCCCGGAGTGCCAGGCGGACATATACGCCATCGTCAACGCCGAGCCCACCCCCAGCCCGACGCCGGAGCCCACCCCCGTCCCCGAGGCGGAGAAGGTCACCCCCGCCAAGGCGCTGAAGAGCGCGGGCGACGCGAAGGTGTATCACTCCAGCAACGGCAAGTTCTACCACCGCCGCAGCGTGTGCCAGGGCATGACCGGCTCCAAGGCCTACAAGCTCTCCGAAATCACCTCGAAGTATAAGCGCTGCAAGACCTGCGACGCCCCCGACACCGCCCTGGTCGGCAAGACCTGCCTGTGGATGGACGAGGACGGCCTGTGCCACACCTCCGACGAGTGCGCGAAGTTCAAGGGGGATTACACCCTGATCGAGCGCGATCAAGCCCTCGAGGCGGGCAAGACCGGCTGCCCGGATTGCGGCGCGGACGAATACCTCGTGCCCAACACCGTGCTGGCTGAGGCCGAATAAAATACCCCTTGACAAGTAAACGCCCGTTTACTATAATATAGTAAACGGGCGTTTACTTCTTTTTTGGAAGGAGGCTGCGATATGGGCGACACGAAGGAGCGCATACTGCAAACGGCGCTTATGCTGTTTGCCGAAAAGGGCTACGCGGCGGTGTCGGTCAGCGACATCGCGGGGGCGCTGGGCATCACCAAGGGCGCGCTGTACCGGCACTACGAAAGCAAGCGGGACATCTTTGACAGCATCGTATCGCGCATGGCGCAGCGGGACGCGGCGCAGGCCGACGCCGACGGCATGCCCTCGGGGACGCTCGTCGACATGCCGGAGGCCTACCGCGCCGCCACCGTCGATAACGCGGTCGCCTTCGCCAAATCCATGTTCCGCTACTGGACGCAGGACCCCTTCGCCTCGGCCTTTCGCAGGATGCTGACGCTGGAGCAGTATAAAAGCCCGGAGATGGGCGCGCTGTACCAGCAGTACCTGGCCGCGGGGCCCGTGGGCTACATGGAGGACCTGTTTTCAAGCCTCGGGCTGCCCCGGGCACATGAACGGGCCGTGGCGTTCTACGCGCCGATGTTCCTGCTCTACAGCGTCTATGACGGCGCGGCGGACAAACCGGCGGTGCTTTCGACGCTGGACGCGCTGATGGAGGACGCCCGCGAACAGCTGAACCGACAATTAAAGGACATGAGGTGATCATATGAATCCAAACAACACCGTCATTCGCAGGGAAGCGCCCGCCGACCGTCGCGCGGTGGAGCAGCTCGTGCGGGAGTCCTTCTGGAACGTGTACCGCCCGGGCTGCTACGAGCACTTCGTGCTGCACCGGCTCAGGGACGACCCCGCCTTCGTGCCGGAGCTGGACCTGGTGATGGAAAAAGACGGGGCGCTGATCGGGCAGAACATGTTCATGCGCGCCCGCGTACAGGCCGACGACGGCCGGGACATCCCCATCATGACCATGGGGCCCATCTGCGTCGCCCCGGCGTACAAGCGGCAGGGCTACGGCAAGCGCCTACTGGACGAATCGCTGGATCGCGCGGCGGCATTAGGCTACGGCGCGCTGTGCTTCGAGGGCAACATCGACTTCTACGGCAAGAGCGGATTCACCTTCGCCAGCGACTTCGGCATACGCTACCACGGCCTGCCGGAGGGCGCGGACGCCTCCTTCTTCCTGTGCAGGGAGCTGATCCCCGGCTATCTATCGGGCATCACCGGCGAGTACGCGCCGCCCGAGGGCTATTTCGCCGCCGAGCAGGATAAAGAGGCCTTCGAGCGCTTCGACGCCCTGTTCCCGCCGAAGCAGAAATTGAAGCTGCCGGGACAGCTGTTCTGACAGCGCTTGAATTATATTTCGCGCTGTGCTATAATCCATTCGGGGTTACCCGACCGACCGGGCGCCCCGAAAGGAGTTTACCGCCCGTGAAATGGTCCAAATACGTCAAGCCCTACTGGAAATACTTCGTGCTGGGGCCGCTGTGCATGATCGTGGAGGTGCTGGGCGAGGTACTGATGCCGCTCTGGTACAGCCGCATACTGAACATCGGCGTGGAGAATCACGATGTGGGGTTCATCGCCCTGACCTGCCTGCTGATGATACTCACCGCCCTTTTGATGATGGGCGGCGGCGTGGGCGGCGCGTGGTTCGGCTCCAAGGCCGCGGTGAACTTCGCCGCCGACCTGCGCCGGGACGTGTACGCCAAGGTGCAGCAGTTTTCCTTTGCCAACATTGATAAATACTCCACCGGCTCGCTGGTCACCCGGCTGACCAACGACGTGACCCAGCTGATGAACTTCGTGAACATGCTGCTGCGCATGTTCCTGCGCGCCCCCGGCATGATGATCGGCGCGCTGATCGCCGCCATCGCATTGAACGCCGAGCTGGCGCGGGTGCTGGCGGTCACCATCCCCGTGATCGCGCTGGTGGAATTCCTCATCATCAGGGTGGGCTTTCCCCGCTTCACCGCCATGCAGCAGCGCATGGACCATCTCAATTCCACCATACAGGAGAGCCTGACCAACATCCGCGTGGTCAAGTCCTTCGTGCGCGAAAAGCACGAGGACGAGAAGTTCGCCCGCGCCAACCAGGACTTAAAGGACGCCGCCATGCGCGCCCTGGGCGTGGTGATATTCATGCTGCCGGTGATGATGCTGCTGATGAACCTGACCAGCGTGGCGGTGATCTGGTTCGGCGGCAGGCACGTGATCGCCGGGGACATGCCCCTGGGCGACTTCAACGCCTTCATCACCTACATCACACAGATATTGATCTCCCTCATGATGATGTCCATGCTGTTCATGAACTCCTCCCGCGCCCTGGCGTCCTCCAAGCGCATCCGGGAGGTCATGGAGGAAAAGCTGGACCTGTCCGACGCCGACGCCGCGCACAAGGACGCCCGGGTCACCCGGGGGGACGTGGAATTCAGGCACGTCACCTTCCGCTACTACAAAAACAGCGAAAACGCCGTGCTGCGGGACGTCAGCCTGAGCATCAAAGGCGGCGAGACCGTGGGCATCATCGGCTCCACCGGCTGCGGCAAGACCACGCTGGTGTCCATGATCCCCCGGCTGTACGACGTGGACGAGGGCCAGGTGCTGGTGGACGGCATCGATGTCAAGGATTACAGCCTCTACCACCTGCGCGAGGGTGTGGGCATGGTGCTTCAAAAGAACGTGCTGTTCTCCGGCACCATCGCGGAAAACCTGCGCTGGGGCGACGAGAACGCCACCGACGATGAGCTGGTCGCGGCGGCCAGGAGCGCCCAGGCCGACGGCTTCATACGCGGCTTTGCCGACGGCTACGACCGGGAGCTGGAGCAGGGCGGCGTGAACGTCTCCGGCGGCCAGCGCCAGCGGCTGTGCATCGCCCGGGCGCTTTTGAAGCATCCGAAGATACTCATACTCGACGACTCCACCTCCGCCGTGGACACCGCCACCGAGGCGGCCATCCGCGAATCCTTCAAAAACGAGCTTCGGGACTCCACCAAGATCATCATCGCCCAGCGCATCACCTCCGTGATGGAGGCGGACAAGATCATCGTCATGGACGACGGCGCCATCACCGGCATCGGCACCCACGACGAGCTGTTGAAGACCAACACGGCCTACCAGGAGATCTACCACTCCCAGGTGGACGGAAAGGAGGCGGCATAATGGCGCGCTCCTTGGAAAACCTGCAAAAACAGTACAACAGCGCCGCCGCGGGCCCGATGGGCGGCGGTCCCGGCCCGGGTCGCGGTCCCGGCAGGGGGCCCGGCTCCGGCCGCGGGCCCATGGCCGCCACCAACAGCTTCCAGGGCAAGCCCGCCGACGCCAGGGGCACCATCGCGCGCATATTCTCCTACGTGGCGAAATACTGGAAGCGGCTCATACTGGTGCTTCTGTGCATGCTGCTGTCCACGTCGGGCTCGCTGGCGGGCGGCTACCTGCTTCGGCCCATCGTGAACCACATCGCCGACGCCGCCACCCCCGCGACGGAGCGCGTCGCCTACCTGGGCGGCATGCTGGCGGTGCTGGTGGGCGTGTACCTGATCGGCATCGGCGGCACCTACCTCCAGTCCCGGCTGATGATCGGCGTGTCCCGCACGGCCATCCAGAACATCCGCGACGACCTGTTCACCAGGCTGGAGCGCCTGCCGCTCAAATTCCACGACAACCAGACCACCGGCGAATTGATGAGCCGCTTCACCAACGACGTGGACAACATCGGCCTGATGCTGGACCAGTCGCTGATGTCGATGCTCTCCGGCATCATCAACCTGATCGGCACGCTGACGATGATGCTCATCACCAACGTCTGGCTGACCCTCATCACGCTGGTGTTCATCCCCCTGTTCATATGCTCCAGCCGCTTCATCATCGGCAAGAGCCGCAAGCACTACGCCGCCCAGCAGGCGGCGCTGGGCGCGGCCAACGGCTACATCGAGGAGTCCGTGGCGGGGCAGAAGGTCATCAAGGTGTTCAACCACGAGGCGGACTGCATCGAGGAGTTCGGCCTGCTCAACGGCGATCTGCGCGCAAAGCAGATGAAGGCCATGTTCTTCGGCGGCATCATGGGGCCCATCATGGGCAACATGAGCCAGGTCAGCTACGCCCTGACGGCGGGCATCGGCGGCGCGCTGTGCGCGCTGGGGCGCTTTGACGTGGGCGGGCTGGCGATATTCGTCAACTATTCCCGGCAGTTCGCCCGCCCGATCAACGAGATCTCCCAGCAGGTGGCCACGCTGTTCTCCGCCCTCGCCGGCGCGGAGCGTGTGTTCGCCGTGATGGACAAGGACCCCGAGGCCCCCGACCCCGAGGACGTGCAGCGCCCCGGGAAGCTTCAGGGCCACGTGGTGCTGGACGACGTGTCCTTCGGCTACGTGCCGGGCAGGACGGTGCTCAAGCACATCTCCCTGTACGCCCGGCCCGGCCAGAAGATCGCCTTCGTGGGCTCCACCGGCGCGGGCAAGACCACCATCACCAATTTGCTGAACCGCTTCTACGACATCGACTCCGGCAAGATCACCATCGACGGCATCGACATCCGGAAGCTGCCCCGGGATTTCCTGAGGCAGAACATCGCCATGGTGCTGCAGGACACCCACCTGTTCACCGGCACCATCATGGAGAACATACGCTACGGGCGGCTGGACGCCACCGACGCGGAGGTCATCGCCGCGGCGAAGATGGCCTCGGCGGACAGCTTCATCCGCCGCCTGTCCGACGGCTACAACACCGTCATCGAGGGCGACGGCGCGAACCTCTCCCAGGGCCAGCGCCAGCTTCTGAACATCGCCCGCGCCGCCATCTCCCACGCGCCCATACTGGTGCTCGACGAGGCCACCTCCTCCGTCGACACCCGCACCGAGCGCCACATCGAGCGGGGCATGGACCGGCTGATGCAGGACCGCACCACCTTCGTCATCGCCCACCGGCTCTCCACCGTCCGAAACGCCAACGCCATCATGGTGCTGGAAAATGGCGAGATCATCGAGCGCGGCAGCCACGACGATTTGTTGGCCATGAAGGGCCGGTATTACGAGCTGTATACCGGCAAGTCGGAGCTGACCTGATATGCGTAAAAAACGCGGCAGGCGAATCCGTCAGGATTCGCCTGCCGCGTTTTGGTGGAGCATACGAGACTCGAACTCGTGACCTCTACACTGCCAGTGTAGCGCTCTAGCCAACTGAGCTAATGCCCCATGCCTTGACAACGTAGACGATTATACCACGAAGGGCGCGGTTTGTAAAGGGTTTTTTGGAAAAATATCCCGCGGGAAGGTATCGTCACGCATCGATATCCTCCAAAAAGCGGCGGATATAGGGGAGCGCGGCGCCGACGGTGATGTTATGGGAGGGCATCTTGCTGATGCGGATGTAGTCGTCGGCGTCGTCGAAGGGGCACAGCCGGTGGATCTCGCCGTAGAGCACCCGTATGTCGCCCTCGGTCAGGTAGGGGGCGAGGTGGCCGCCCAGTATGATCTCCACGTCGGTGAGCAGGTGGATGTCCTCGATGAGCCGGGCCAGGTATTTCAGATAGCGCTGCCAGCGCAGGGCCTCGTCGGTGCCCTCGCGCCGGGCGGCCTCGAAGAAGGCGTCCGGGTTGTCGTTGCCGATGAGCGCCTTCATGGAGCACAGCGTGTCCCAGCAGCCGCGCTTGCCGCAGTAGCACAGCTCGCCCCGGGGCTGCGCCTGCACGTGCTCGTAGGTGGCGCTGTGGCCGTGGCGGCCGTTGTCGATCTGCCGGTTCACGATGAACGCGCCGCCCAGGTGCCGGCTCAGGGACAGGTAGACGGCGTCCTCCAGCTCCGGCGACACCCAGAGCTCCGATATCGCCGCCCCCGCGGGGTCGTGGATGAAGGAACAGGGGTAGTCCAGCCACTTCTCGAAGGCGTCGACCCTGAGCCCCGTGCAGTCCAGTATCTTGCCGTAGACCATGGCGCGCCCGTCCGGGGATACCAGGCCCTGCATGGCGATGCCGATGCCCAGCACCCGCTCCGGCGGCACGCCCAGCGCGGCGATGAAGGTGCGGATCATGCCGCTCACCCGCTCGTAGTAGCCCTCGGCGTTGCGGTATTCGATCTCCGCCACGTCCCGGCGCAGCTTCCTGCCGTACAGATCCACGGCGATCAGCTTGACGACGTGCCGCATGATCTCCACGCCGATGGCGATGCGGTAGTCCGCCACGATGGCGTAGGCCACGGCCTTGCGCCCGATCTGGTCCGACGCCAGCTGGCCGTTTTTTAAGATCAGCCCGTCCTCCTCCAGCGCCGAGAGGTTGGTCGCCACCGTGGGACGGCTCAGCTTGAGGGCGTAGGCGATGGCCTGCTGGGAAACGTTGCCCTGCTCGTATATATAATTGTAGATCTGCTGCCGGTTGTTCTTCTTGATCTGGCCCGGCGTGATGCGTTGGGTCATACCGATCCCCCCCGTGATCCGCTCGTCGTTTTCAGAAATTTGTCCTCAATTTGCATTCGCGCCGGTTTTGAAGCGCCGTTTTTTGCGCTCGCCGTCCCTTTTGCGCTCGATCGGCTTCGCACACGTTTTCGAATGTCCTGATTTTTTGTGCATTTCGTCTATTGAAAAAAGCACTTGTCTTCCGTATAATTAATATATCAGATTTCATGGAAGAAATACAATCCACAAAGTGAACAAATTTTGCAAAATAATTTATCTGAATTACCCTATTGACAAACGGAATGTTATGGGTTATAATAGCAGTAAATTAAGTAAAATGATTTTACAATTTGAATTACATTATTCGACCGACAAAAGGAGGGCAAACCATGGGCATCATTGAGAAGATGAGACTGGACGGCAAGAAGGGCTTCGTCACCGGCGGCGCCCGCGGCATCGGCAAGTGCACCGCCACCGCCTTCGCGGAGGCCGGCGCGGACGTGGCCATCGTCGATCTGGACTATGAGACCGCCGTCGCCACAGCCAAGGAGATCGCCGAGGCCACCGGCCGCAAGGTGATCGCCCTGAAGTGCGACGTGACCAACGAGGACGACGTCAAGAAGATGGTCAACGACGTGGTCGAGCAGCTGGGCGGCCTGGACTTCTGCCATGCCAACGCCGGCATCTGCATCAACGCTCCCGCCGACGAGATGACCTACCAGCAGTGGCTGAAGAACATGGACGTGAACATCAACTCCGTGTTCCTGACCGACACCATCGCCGGCAAGTACATGCTGGCCCACGGCGGCGGCTCCATCATCAACACCGCCTCCATGTCCGGCCACATCGTCAACGTGCCGCAGCCCCAGTGCGCCTACAACGCCTCCAAGGCCGCGGTCATGCAGCTGACGAAGTCCCTGGCCGTGGAGTGGGCCAAGCGCGGCGTGCGCGTCAACTCCATAAGCCCGGGATACATCGGCACCGAGCTGGTGCTGGCCGCCCCGCATTTGAAGGCCCTGATCGACCAGTGGAACGCCATGGCCCCCATGGGCAGGCTGGGCAAGCCCGAGGAGCTCGAGAGCATCTGCGTGTACCTGGCGGGCGACACCTCGTCCTTCACCACCGGCTCCGACTTCATCATCGACGGCGCGTTCACCTGCTTCTGATCGACCCCGCAGGAACGCCGGTCATAGCGTCCGCGAACCCCTTGTAGGGACGCCATTCATGGCGTCCGCGAAAACCCATCACCCATCGAATCTTGCGTCCCACGAGGCGTAAAGAATATAAAGAAGGAGAGACCTATCATGAAGAAGATCCTTGCTCTGATCCTGGCTGCCCTGATGCTGCTGAGCGTTTGCGCGCTGGCCGAGTCCACCGGCGACACCGAGGGTGTCCAGGCGGGCCCCGAGTTCTACGCCAAGGCTGACCTGTCCATCCTGAACGGCAAGAAGCTGGGCATCACCATCCAGTCCCTGCAGAACGCCTACTGGGCCGGCGTCATGACCGCCCTGGGCGAGGTGCTCGAGGCCAACGGCGCCGAGTACACCATCGTCGCCTGCGACGACTCCTCCGCCACCCAGATCGGCCAGATCGAGAACTTCATCTCCGCTGGCTGCGACCTGATCATGTGCCATCCCTCTGATGCGGCCGCCGTCGAGGACGTGTTCGCCCAGGCCCGCGAGAAGGGCATCAAGACCATGTGCTGGGACGATCCCATGGAGAACACCGACGCCAACTGGATCCTGGACAACACCTATCTGGGCACCGAGATCGGCAAGCTGGCCGGCGCCTTCATCAACGAGCACTACTCCGAGGATAACAAGGCTCAGGTCATCGTGATCGGCTATCCCCAGACCAAGATCCTGCTCGAGCGCGAAGAGGGCATCATGGCTGGTCTGGCCGAGGTCTGCGACGGCAAGTATGAGATCGTTGCCAACCAGGCCGGCATCATCGCTTCCGACGCCCAGACCGCCGTCGAGACCACCCTGCAGGCCTATCCGGACGCCAAGGTCGTGGCCGGCATCGGCGCCGGCGCCATGATCGGTGCCGACGAGGCCCTGAACATCTACACCAACGGCGAGATCCCCGAGGATATGGGCGTGTTCACCACCGACGTGACCAAGCAGCAGCTCGAGCAGCTGGCCGATCCCACCTATCCCGCCAAGGGCATCATCGGCTTCGAGGGCTCTGACGAAGACACCGCCACCGCCTGCGCCTCCATGTACGCTTTGATCCTGGCCGACGCCGTCGGCGCCCAGAACGTGTTCCGCGGCGTGACCCCCATCACCGAGGAGACCGTTGCCCAGATCACCGCTGGCATGAAGTAATCCACCAAGACGAATCCCCGCTGCGCCCCCTTCCCCTCCTGGGAGGGGGGCGCTCGTCTTTTGAGATGGGGAATGGGGAATTGGGAATGGGGAATTTGTCCCTCGCCGATTTCTCGTTCCCGATTCCCCATTCCCGATCCCCTATTGATGTTTAAGGAGGTTGCGCTATGAGCGAAGATTTTGTCCTGGAGCTTGAGCACATACGCAAGGAATACCCCGGCGTCGTCGCGCTCAAGGACGTCACGCTGCAGCTGCGGCGCGGCGAGATCCTGGGCCTGATCGGCGAAAACGGCGCGGGCAAATCCACGCTGATCAAGTGCTGCTCCGGCGCGGTCATTCCTACGTCCGGCAAGATCAAGATCAACGGCAAGGAATTTGACCGCATGACGCCGCAGCTGGCCGCCGAAAACGGCATCGCCATCATCTATCAGGAGTTCAACAACGTCAAGGAGCTCTCCGCCGCGGAGAACATGTTCCTGGGACGGCCCATCCGCAAGGGCATCACCATCGACCGCAAGGCCATGGAGGCCGAGGCCGCCAAGGCCTTCGAGCAGCTCCGCATCAAGATCAATCCCCGCGAGCTGGTCAAGAACCTGTCCGTCGGCTACCAGCAGATGATCGAGATCGCCAAGGCCGTGCAGCAGAACGCCCAGGTGCTCATCATGGACGAGCCCTCGGCCCCGCTTACCAACAACGAGGTCGAGTCGATGTTCGCGGTGGTGGAGCTGCTTCGCAAGAAGGGCGTCTCCATCATTTACATCTCCCACCGCCTGGAGGAGATCTTCCGCCTGTCCGACCGCATCGAGGTCATCCGCGACGGCGAGTACGTGGACACCCTCATCACCCCCGAGGCCACCGTGGACCAGCTCATCCGCATGATGGTGGGCCGCGAGATGACCCAGAAGTTCCCGCCCCGCCCCTGCTGCGTGGACGAGAGCAAGGTGGTGCTGGAGCTTCGGGACGTGTGCGGCAACGGCGACAAGAACATGTCCTTCAAGATCCACGCCGGCGAGGTGCTGGGCCTGGGCGGCCTGGTGGGCGCGGGCCGCACGGAGCTTGCGCAGGTCATATTCGGCGCCAAGCCCAAGGACTCCGGCCAGATCCTGCTAAACGGCAAGGAGATCAACCCCAAGTCCCCCCGCGAGGCCATCGACCTGGGCATCGCCATGCTGCCCGAGGACCGCAAGCGCCACGGCGCGCTGCTGGGCGTGTCCATCAAGAACAACATCAACATGCCCATCTACAAGCGCATCTCCAAGGCCAGCGTGATCGACCTGGGGACCGAGAAGGGCAACGCCGAGAAGTTCCGCAAGGAGATACAGATCAAGTGCCCCACCATCAACCAGCAGGTCAAGAACCTGTCCGGCGGCAACCAGCAGAAGGTCATACTGGGCAAGTGGCTGGCCGCGGATTCCCAACTGATCATATTCGACGAGCCCACCCGCGGCATCGACGTCGGCGCGAAGTACGAGATCTACAAGCTCATCAACGACCTCGTGGCCCAGGGCCGCGCCGTATTGATGATCTCCTCGGAAATGGAGGAGCTGATCGGCATGTCCGACCGCATCATCGTACTGGCCGAGCGCCAGATGACGGGCGAATTGCAGAAGGATCAGTTCGACGCCGACACCATCATGACCCTCGCCTCGGCCATCGTCGATCAAAAGGAGGTTTCCTGAAATGGAGAACAGGTTTAACGCAAAGAGCTTCATTAAGACCAACGCCATTTGGCTGGTATTCATCGTTGAGGTTATCTTCTTCGCCATCTTCAGCAAGGGCACGTTCGTATCCGGCAGCAACATGGTCAACATCATGCGCCAGGTGTCCTACTACGGCATCGCCTCCGTCGGCATGACCTTCGTGATTTTGATCGCCGGCATCGACCTGTCCATCGGCTCCATCATCACGCTGGTCAACATGATCTGCGCCTTCATGATGGTCAACATGAACTGGAACATGTGGATCGCCATACTGGTGTCCCTGATCGTGGCCGTGCTGATCGGCCTGCTCAACGGCTTCATGGTGGCCACCATCGGCATGCCCGCCCTGATCGCCACCTTCGCCTCCCAGACGGTGTTCGAGGGCCTGGCCTTCCTGATCACCAACGGCCGCCCGATCTCCGGCTTCACCAAGACCAACCCCGCCATCAACTTCTTCGCCCGCTGGACGCTGGGCCCGATCCCGTGGTGTGCCATACTGATGGCCGCCTGCTTCGCCGTGGGCAGCTTCATACTGAACCGCTCCTACTTCGGCCGCTACTTCTACGCCATCGGCGGCAACGAGGAGGCCGCCGAGCTCTCCGGCATACTGGTCAACAAGATGAAGTACCTGATCTACGCGCTCTCCGGCTTCTTCGCGGGCCTGGCCGGCATCGTGCTGCTGTCCCGCTCCGGTTCCGCGCAGACCACCGTCGGCAAGGGCCTCGAATTCGACGTCATCACCTGCGTGGTGCTGGGCGGCGTGTCGGTCAACGGCGGTATCGGCCGCATCTCCGGCGTGATCGCGGGCGTGCTGATCATAGGCAGCCTGACCAACGGCATGATACTGCTCAACGTGTCCGAGTACACGCAGATGGTCGTCAAGGGCCTGGTTCTGGCCGCGGCTGTCGGCCTGGACTGCATGTCCAACAAGCGCAAGACCAACTGATCGACACACCCCCCATTCCCCGGGCGCACGCCCGGGGAATGCTGATCGCCTTTGCCGGCAGACGGCAAGAAGGAGCTGTGCTATGAAACTGACCTACGAGGGGCTCAGGGACGTCCAGGCCTGGGAAAAGGCCGGCGTACTGCTGCCGCCCTATGACCCCAGGGCCCTCTCCGAAAGGACCCGCCAACACCCGCTGTGGGTGCACTTCGGCATCGGCAACATCTTCCGCATATTCATCGGCTCCATCGCCGACAGGCTGGTGCGGGAGGGCGCCATGGACCGGGGCGTCACCTGCGTGGAGACCTTCGATTACGACGTGGTGGACAAGATCTACGCCCCCTTCGACAACCTGGTGATGGCCGTGACCCTCAACGGCGACGGCACGCGCGAGAAGCGGGTGCTGGGCGTGCTGGGCGAGGCCGTGAAGGCGCAGTCCTCCGACCCGGCGTCCTGGGTGCGGCTCAAGGAGATCTTCACCGACCCGGGGCTTGAGATGGTGTCCTTCACCATCACCGAGAAGGGCTACGCCCTGCGCAACCCCGACGGCGCCTACTTCGGCTACGTGCAGGCCGACCTGGACAACGGCCCGGAGAAGGTCACCGGCGCCATGGGCGTGGTCACCGCCATGCTGTACGCCCGCTACAAGGCCGGGAAGCACCCGCTGACCCTGGTGAGCATGGACAATGTGGCCCGCAACGGCGAGAAGCTGCGCGCCTCCGTGCTGGAGACCGCCCGGGTGTGGGCGGAGAAGGGCCACGTGCCCGCCGAATTTACAGACTACGTGTCCGACGAGAAGGTGGTCAGCTTCCCCTGGACGATGATCGACAAGATCACCCCCCGCCCCAGCGAGGACATTGCCGCCGACCTGATGCACGACGGCATCGAGAACATGCAGCCCGTCATCACCTCCCGCCACACCTACATCGCCCCCTTCGCCAACGCCGAGGGCCCGCAGTACCTGGTGGTGGAGGACAACTTCCCCAACGGCCGCCCGCCGCTGGAGCGCGCCGGGGTGTACATGGCCGACCGGGAGACCGTCAACCGCTCCGAGCGCATGAAGGTCACCGCCTGTTTAAACCCCATCCACACCGCCCTCGGGCCGTATGACGTGATGCTGGGCCACGAGCTGTTCGCCGACGGCATGTCCGATCCGGAGCTCTCCCGCCTGGCGCATCAGGTGGGCTACATGGAGGGCCTGCCGGTGGTGCAGGACCCGGGCATACTCTCCCCGAAGGCCTTCATCGACGAGGTCATCAACGAGCGCTTCCCCAACAAGTACCTGGGCGACACCTCCCAGCGTATCTGCACCGACGCCTCCATGGGCATGGCCTTCCGCTTCGGCGAGACGGTCAAGGCCTACGTGGCCAAGGACGGCACCGCCGCGGGGCTGATCGGCATACCGCTGGCCATCGCGGGCTGGCTTCGGTACACCCTGGCGCTGGACGACGCCGGCGCGCCCTATACGCTGGCCCCCGATCCGCTGGCGCCCGGCATCCACGAATCCTTCGCCGGTATCGAGCTGGGCAGGCCCGAGACCTTCACCGACCAGCTCAGACCCATACTGTCCAACGTCAACATATTCGGCGTGGACCTGTATCAGGCGGGCATCGGCGAGAAGATCGAGACCATCTTCCGCGAGGAGCTGGCCGGCCCCGGCGCGGTGCGCGCGACGCTCAAGAAGTACCTGGACGCGATTTAATCCAACGAACAAAACGAAAGGAAGAATACCATGTCCAACAAAACCTTCTACATGACGGATCTGGAGAAGCTGGAGGTCGGCGAGGCCCCGATGCCCAAGGTCGGCCCCGACGACGTGATGATCAAGGTGCAGTCCGTGGGCGTGTGCGGCTCCGACCTGCACTACTACCACACCGGCTCCATCGGCAACTTCATCGTGAAGCCCCCCTTCATACTCGGCCATGAGGCCGCGGGCATCATCGAGGAGGTGGGCGAGAACGTCAGGAACCTCAAGCCCGGCGACCGCGTGTGCATGGAGCCCGGCGTGCCCTGCATGAAGTGCGAGGAGTGCCTGACCGGCCACTACAACCTGTGCAAGGACGTGAAGTTCTGGGCCACCCCGCCCTATGACGGCGTGCTGAGCGAGCACATTGCCCATCCTGCCGCCTTCACCTTCAAGATCCCCGACAACATGTCCTTCACCGAGGGCGCGCTGGTGGAGCCCCTGGCCATCGGCCTGCACGCCTGCAACACCGGCAACGTCAAGCTGGGCCAGACCGTGGTGATCGTGGGCGCGGGCTGCATCGGCCTGGTGACCCTGCTGGCCGCCAAGGCCTACGGCGCGACGCGGATCATCGTGGGCGACGTGCTGGACAAGCGCCTCGAGAAGGCCCGCGAGCTGGGCGCCATCACCGTGAACACCAAGGACGACGACCTGGTGAAGAAGGTCATGGATTTGACCGAGGGCCGCGGCGCGGACGTCTGCATCGACTGCGCCGGCTTCTCCGCCACCGTGGACGCCTGCCTGAGCGCCGCCAAGCCCGCCGGCATGGTGGTCATCGTGGGCCTGGGCGCGGACCGCGTGGACGGCTTCAACACCAGCATGATGTCCGTCAAGGAGCTGACCGTGAAGTCCATATTCCGCTATCGCAACCTCTATCCCACCGCCATCAACGCCATCGCCGACGGCAGGATCAACGTGGGCGCGATCGTGTCCCATCGCTTCAAGTTCGACGACACCATCAACGCCTTCGCCACCTGCCATAAGGACATCCGCAACGTCGTCAAGGGCGTCATCGAATATTGATATCGCCCGTGATAACAAACGTGATAAAAAAGGGCCCCTGCCTTCCGCACCGTGCGGAGGGCAGGGGTCTTTTTTAATATCCGTTCAGTCCGCGAACAACTGGGGAGCGGCGGGCAGGTATTCGGCGTTCCAGACCACGTGGGCGCTCGCGGCGCACTCCCGGGCCACCTGGCCCCAGTCGGCGTAGCGATAGCCGCTGAAGGCGTAGCCGTCCTCGCTGTCGAGCAGCAGCACCTCCACGTCGGGGCTGTCCGGGTCGCGCAGGGGCACGGCCACGCGCCAGCTGTCGTTGAGCCAGTAGCCCACGGCGTAATCCTGCTGGGCGTAGCCGTCGGTGCGGTAGTTGGCCGCGAAGGAGGCCCACTCGTCCGCGTCCGGCGCGTCCCCCGAGAAGGGCAGGCTCGTCAGCCGGTCGAAGTCCCCGGCCATCAGGCACTGGGCCGCCTGCTTGGCCGCACTGAACAGGCTGTCGGACAGCTGCGGCGCGGCGAGGGCGGGGGAGAGGGTGAGCAGCAGCATCAGCGCAAGGCAGAGTATCTTTTTCATAGCCAAACCTCCGGGGAATTATGTCCATTGGACGCTGTCATTATAGCACGGGTTCCCGGTCGGGGCAAGGGCGGGTCGGAGGCAATTTATGGCCGTACTACCGGCTTTTTCCGGACAGACCGATGCGAAACAGCAGCGTGCTCAGGGCGTCCTGATCGCGCATGCGCCCGCTCTTGACGGCGTAATCGCAGGACACGCAGGCGTCGTAGAGCCCCAGGAGCCACGCCTGTGGAAGCCGCGTGCACTGCCGGGCGGTCTGCTTGGCGGCGTAGGGGTGCATTTTCAAGCGCTCCTGCACGGCCTGGACGCTCTCCCCGGCGTCGATGGCGCACTTCATCAGCGCAAGCTGCCTGACCTGCCGGGACAGCATCGCCAGTATGCCCACCGGGTTCTGGCCGCCCTGCATCATGCTGTTGACGGTCTGCTGGGCCTTGAGCATGTCCCCCGCGAGCAGGTGGTTCAACAGCTCGAACACATTGTATTCCAGCGACGCCGGCACGATGGCCCGCACGTCGGCCTCGGTGATCTCGGTCCTGTCGCCCAGATAGGCGCACAGCTTGTCCAGCTCGCCGTTCAAGCGGGTCAGCTCCCGCCCGGCCATGAAGCTGAGCGTGCCGAGGGCGCGGGCGTTGATCTTCTTGCCCCGCGGCCCGAGGACCTTTGCGCACCACCTCGACAGCTCCGCGTCGGAGAGCGGCTCAAAGTCCACCGCCACGGCCTTTTTGCGCAGCGTCGCGGTGAACTTTTTCTTGCCGTCGGCGCTCTGGCGCATGTAGAACACCAGCGCGCAGCCCGGGGCGGGGTTCTCCAGCCAGCGCTGCATCCAGGCGACCTCCTGCTCCTCGTTGCGGGATTTGCCGGACATGAGCGGGGCCCAGTCCCGCACGGTGACGATGCGCCTTGTGCACATCATGGGCAGCGTCTCGGCGGCGTCGGTGATCTGCTGGGCGGTGACGCCCTCCATCACGGCGTCGTTGAGCGCCTCCAGCCCCGGCGGCAGCAGCTTTTGCCTGAGCTTGAGCAGGGCCTGCTCCTTGACGTGCGCCTCGGGCCCGGTGAAGAGGTAGACCGGGGCGATGTCGCCCGCGTCCACCGATCTGAAAAATTCACTCCATTGCATCCGTTGCCTCCAAAAAGGTGTCGATCCGCCAGCCGTCGTCCGCCGCCGTCAGCGTGACGGCCCCGCTGTGATCCGTGCGCAGGATTTTCGCGCCGCAGGCCTCCAGGCGCTCGAGCGCGTCCTCCCCGGGGTGGCCGTGGTTGTTTTCGCCCACGCTGATCACCGCGATCTCGGGAGTGGCGGCCAGCAGGAAGCGGCTGCTGGTGGCGTTGTCCGCGCCGTGGTGGGCGACCTTCAAAACGTCGCAGTCCGGGACGGTCTCCGGCTCGCCGTCGAGGGTCAGATCGCCGGTGAACAGCACCGCGCGGGGGCCGCGGGTCACGTTCAGCATGAGCGACAGGTCGTTGATCTCGTCGGGGAGCGCGGCGCCGTCGGGATGGTATACATGGACCGCGGCGTCGGCAGAGAGCGCGATTTCGTCCCCGGCAGACAGCTCGACGATGGCGACGCCCATCGCCCGGGCGCGCTCGATGCCCTCGGTCACGGCGTCGGAGACGCCCTCGACCTCGAACCAGCCCTTGGGCACGTAGATCACCCTCGGGCGAAAGCTCTCCAGCAGGTCCGACAGCCCGCCCGCGTGGTCCTGGTGGGGATGGGACAGGAACACCGCGTCCACCCCTATGGCGGTGCCGTTCAGGTAGTCCGCCAGGGGCGTGTAGGTGTCCCCGGCGTCGAACACGTAGGTGTGGCCGCGGGTGCGGACCACGGCGCAATCCGCCTGCCCCGCGTCCAGGAAGGTGACGCCGAAGGGCCAGGCGTACAGCCACGCCGTAAGCGACGAGAGCCCCGCCACGGCGATGAGCGCCAGCGGCAAAAACCGGCGCACCCGCCGGGGCAGCGCGCTGAGCTCCGAGGCCGCCAGCACCACGGCGGCGTGCAGCGCCACGAGGACCGCCGGGTAGCGGCCCACCCGCACCCGGGTCAGCGGCAGGCCTGCGCTCAGGTTCAGCACCCACAGCATGGCGCTGAACAGCCCGTCGGCTAAGAGCGCCGGCAGTGCGCCCAGCGGAGGGGCGACGGCGCTCAGCACGAGGGCCGGTATCGCCAGCATGTACCCCAGCATGCACAGCGGCACGCAGATCAGGTTGAAGGGGAGCGATACGACGGACTGCGCCCCGAAGCTGGCGATGACCGCGGGCAGCGTGGCCAGCTGGGCTGCCAGCGACGCGCACAGCAGCGACGCGAAGTAGTGTCCGACCGCACTCAGAATGCGCTCCGCCCTGCCGGGACGCCGGCGGCGTTCGAACAGGCGGTCGAGCCCCGGCAGCGCCCGGATGGGCGGCATCAGCAGCAGTATGCCCGCCGAGGCCGAGAAGGACAGTATGAAGCCGCTGTCCCCGAGCAGCAGGGGATTGACGGCGAGAAAACCCAACAGCGCCGCGCCCAGCAGCGTGACGGGGTCCGGCGGCCGACCGTCCGCGAGGCCCGCGCCGAACAGCGCGAACATGGCCAGCGCCCGCACGAAGGGCGCGGTGAAGCCGATCAGCGCCCCGTACAGCAAAAGCGGCCCCAGCGCGATCAGGTTGGCCCGGCGCGCGGGCATCCACAGCGCCAGCGCCCCGGACAGCGCGAGCGCCAGCAGCGACACGTGCAGCCCCGAGATGGCGATCAGGTGCGCCGTGCCGGTGGCGTTCAGCGTCTCGCGCATCTCCTCGCTGATCAGGGACCGGTCCCCCAGCACCAGCGCCCGCACCAGCGCGGCGTTCTGCGGGAAGAGCGCGTCGATGCGCCGGGCGACGGCGTGCCGGACGCCGATGACGACGGATTGAAAATCCCGGGTCCGGCCCGTGACGGTTACGTCCTCGATCTTCGCCGTGGCGATGGCCGAGGCGCCGTTGCGGCGCAGGTACGCGCCGAAGTCGAATTCATGGGGATTGGTGACGGGGTCGTTTGCCCAGATGTGGCCGGTGAGCCGGAGCGTCTGGCCGTATTCGATCTGTGAAAGCGTCTCCGGGTCGCCGCGCAGGTACAGCCGCAGGGTCATGTCCTCCGGCGCGCCGTCGGCCTCGGACAGCTTGAATCGCATGATCAGCCGCCCGGTCTCCGGCTTGACGAAGGGGTCCGACGCCACCCTTCCCAGCATGCGGACGCTGTAGCGGGTCTCGACCTCGACAGCACCCGCCAGCGCCGCGGACATGCGCAGCCCGCCGAGGCACAGGCCCAGCAGCATCACGAGCGCCAGCGCCCGGCGATGCCGCAGCCGCCGTATGGCGATGAGGCACGACGCGGCGACACAGGCGGCGAGACAGATCATCGGCGGCACGGCAAACGCCCGGGCCATGATCATGCCGATCAGCGCCGAGGCCGAAAAGCACGCCAGCGGCCGCACGCGGGCCTGCCGCGCCGGAAGACTGTCCCGCCACCCGTCCATAACTCAGATGTAGTGGATGTCGCCGACAACGGCGTTCTCCGCCGCGGGGAAGTGCTCGCGGGCCTCTTGAAGCAGCGCGTCGGGGTCGTATTTCGGGTTAAAATGGGTCAGCAAAAGCCGCTTGGCGCGGGTGTTCTTCGCCAGCTGGCCGCACAGCGCCGCGGAGTAATGGGGGGCGGTGGGCTTCCAGTCCGCCGCGCTCAGCCCGGCGTCCGCCAGCAGCAGGTCCGCGCCCTCGCAGAACAGCTCCAGCAACGCGTCGGTGTTGGAATCCCCGGTGAACACGAAGCGCGCGCCGTCGCAGGTCACGGCGACGGCGTTGGTCTCCACCGGATGCCGCGCGGGGTTGAACGAGAGCTTCATCTCGCTGACGGCGGTGTCCGCGCAGGGCCAGAGGTCGTAGCAGGGCGCGCTCTCCAGCAGGGCCCGCACCGGCTCCGGCGTTTGGGGGGCGTAGACCGGCAGCGGGTGCCTGCGGGGGTGGAACTGTATGGCGTACTGCATCGGCAAAAGGTCGGACATGTGGTCGTAGTGCAGGTGGCTCAGCACCACCGCGTCCAGCCGGTCGAGCGCGCCCGCGGCCATCAGGTTGGCCAGCGCGCCGGGGCCGCAGTCGATCAGTATGCAGGTGTCGCCGGAGTCGCTCTCCAGCAGGTAGCCCGAGCACGCGCCGCCGGGGGCGGGGTAGGGGCCGTTGTTGCCGAGTATCGTCAGTTTCATGGAAGAATACCTCTCTTTTTGATGACGCTATTATAGCACACCGGTACGGATAAATACAATACAGAACCTTGAAAACGGCGCTTAAATATGTTAAAATGGAGATGTTGCGGGCACGCGCCGTATCGCGCGTCCGAACCATTATCGCTAAGGAGGGATACCCCATGAAGAGACGCCTTTTCGCGCTGCTGATCGTTGCGGCTATGCTGCTGACGGCGCTTCCCGCGGCCCTGGCCGAGACGGGCACCGGCACCGCCAAGGGCTTCGGCGGCGACGTGAGCGTGACCGTCACCGTTGAGGACGGCGTGATCACCGCCGTGGAGGCCGCCGGCGACAGCGAGACCGACGGCATCGGCAAGAACATCATCGCCGAGTGGCCGCAGGTGATGGTGGACAACAACGGCATCGTGGACACCTACACCGGCGCGACCTTCGCCGGGATCACCCGCGAGGGCTTTATCGAGGCCGCCAAGGCCGCGCTGGCCGATGCGGGCGTGAACCCCGACGACTACGTGCGCGAGTTCGTCGAGGAGGCCGGTGAGGATCAGACCCTCGAGGCCGACGTGGTGATCGTCGGCGCGGGCGGCGCGGGCATGACCGCCGCCATCAACGCCGCCGACGCCGGCATGAATGTCATCGTGGTGGAGAGCCAGCCCGCCGTGGGCGGCAACTCCGTCAAGTCCACCGGCGGCATGAACGCCGCCAAGACCGTCTACCAGGACGAGAACGAGTTCGGCGAGTCCGCGGGCGTCGAGAAGACCCTCGCCACCGCCGCCGAGAAGTGGGCCGACAACGAGACCATCACCGCCCTGGCTGCCACGGTCAAGGCACAGTGGGACGCTTACCAGGCCGATCCCCAGGGCTACTTCGATTCCACCGAGCTGTTCGCGCTGGACACCATGATCGGCGGCAAGGGCATCAACGACCCCGCGCTGGTCGACACGCTGGTGAACAACTCCGCCGAGGCCATCGACTGGCTCCGCGGCGAGGGCATCGACCTGACCAATGTGGCGTCCTTCGGCGGCGCTTCCGTCAAGCGCATCCACCGCCCGCTGAACGAGGAGGGCAAGGTGGTCTCCGTGGGCGCGTACACCGTGCCGCTGCTGGAGGAAGCCTGCGCCAGGCGCGACAACATCACCATACTGACCGATACCACCGCCACCGAAATACTGACCGCCGACGGCGCGGCCTGCGGCATCGTGGCCACCGGCAAGACCGGCAACGCCGTGACCGTCAACGCCAAGGCCGTGGTGCTGGCCACCGGCGGCTTCGGCGCGAACCTGGACATGGTGGTGTCCTACAAGCCCGAGCTCGCGGGCTTCATGACCACCAACGCCTCCGGCATACAGGGCCAGGGTATACTGATGGCCCAGGCGCTGGGCGCGGACACCGTGGACATGGACCAGATCCAGATCCACCCCACCGTGCAGTATGACACCGCCTCCCTGATCACCGAGGGCCTGCGCGGCGACGGCGCGATACTGGTCAACGCCAACGGCGAGCGCTTCATCGACGAGGTGGGCACCCGCGACGTGGTGTCCGCCGCCGAGATCGCCCAGCCCGATTCCTTCAGCTGGCTGATCGTGGACCAGAAGATGGTGGACGCCTCCTCCGTCATACAGGGCTACATCAAGCGCGAGCTGATGCTCTCCGGCGATACCTATGAGGCGCTGGCCGAGGCGCTGGGCATCCCCGCCGACGCCTTTGCCAAGACCATGGAGACCTGGAACGGCTACGTGGCCGAGAAGAGCGACCCCGACTTCGGCCGCACCTCCTTCGCCGAGCCGCTGGACACCGCGCCCTACTACGCGGTGAAGGTCACCGCCGGCATCCATCACACCATGGGCGGCCTGAAGATCGACCCCGAGACCCACGTGATCAACACCGACGGCGCGATCATCCCCGGCCTGTTCGCGGCGGGCGAGGTCACCGGCGGCGTGCACGGCGGCAACCGCCTGGGCGGCAACGCCGTGGCGGACTTCGTGGTGTTCGGACGCATCGCCGGCACCCAGGCCGCGGCCTACGCAGCTGACCTGGCCGTGGACCAGGCGGCGTGATTTCGCAGGGGGATATGTTTTGACAGCGCCGCCCGCCGGACCCGTCCGGCGGGCGGCGCTTTGCGTTCTGATAACCATACATTTATCATCGAATCTACCTTTTTCTTCTTGATAATGCCACGCTTTCGCGGTACAATGCAGAAAATGCACAATAAAGATGCTGATACGGGAGGAAAACGACATTGAAGGCATCCTCAAATAAAGCCGGGCGAAGGGGCATCGTCGGGAAGATCGCGCTGTACGTCATACTGTTCCTGATGCTGCTGTTGACCTTCAGCTACCACTGGACGACCCGGGAATTCGGCGCGATCACCTTTGCCGAGATCATATTCACGCTGAACATGCCCCTGCAGGGCACCTCGTCCACCTTCGTGCAGAGCTACCTGCTCCGCGCGCTGCTGCCCGCCGTGGGCGTCACCGCGGGGATCATCGTCCTGATCGCGCTGTTCCACCGCTGGCTTCGCAATCGGGCGGAGCTGTGGGAAAAGTGGGGAAAGATGCGGGCCTTGCGCGGCGTTGCATGGGCGCTGGTATTCGTCATATGGCTGGGCGCGCTGTCGTACAGCGCCGAGGGGCGCTTCGGGTTCATCAGCTATTTCAAGAGCCTGACCCAGCAGTCCAACTTCATCGCGGAGGAGTACGTCTCCCCGGCGAAGGTGAAGCTGACCTTCCCCGAGCAAAAGCGCAACCTGATCTACATCTACCTGGAGTCCGCCGAGACCTCCACCCAGGACCCCGCCAACGGCGGCCTGATGGCGGAGAACTACATCCCGGAGCTGACGCAGCTTGCGAAGGACAACGTGAGCTTTTCCCAGTCCGACCTGATCGAGGGCGCGTCCGTCGCCCCGCTGTGCGGCTGGACCATGGCCGGCATCGTGGCCGAGACCGCGGGACTGCCACTCAAGCTGTTCAAGACCGGCGACGGCAACATCGGCGCGTCCTCCGGCCTCTACTCCGGCCCCGTGCCCAGCAACGCCGCGGACATGGCGGCGCTTCTGCAAAACCAGCTGGACAAGGGCGACGACAACGTGATGGAGCAGTACTCCAACTTCCTGCCCGGCGCGGTGACGCTGGGCGACATCCTCAAGGCAAACGGCTACCACAACGTGTTCATGGCGGGCTCGGACTTCGTGTTCGGCGGGCGCAAGAACTACTGCCTCCAGCACGGCGAATACGAGATACTGGACTACTACGTCGCCCGGCGGCGCAGGGTCATCCGCCCCGGCTACAAGGTCTGGTGGGGCTTTGAGGACGAGGTGCTGTACAAGTGGGCAAAAGAGGAGCTGACCCAGCTTTACGAGGCGGGGGAGCCCTTCAACTTCTCCATGATCACCGCGGACACCCACCATCAGGACGGCTACGTGTGCCGCCTGTGCCGCGACGAGTACGACGACCAGTACGCCAACGTCTGGCGATGCGCCTCGGAGCAGCTCGCGGATTTCGTGGACTGGTGCAGGCAGCAGCCCTTCTTCGAGAACACCACCATCGTCGTGGCGGGGGACCACTGCTCCATGGATACGGACTTCTACAAGGAGTACACCTACGACAAGCACGACGGCGAGACCGTGCGCAAGACCTACAACGTGTTCATCAACCCCGCCGTGCGGCCCGTCAGGGAGAAGAACCGGCTGTTCACCACGCTGGATCTGTTCCCGACCACGCTGGCCGCCATGGGCGTTGAGATCGAGGGGGACCGCCTCGGTCTCGGCACCAACCTGTTCTCCGGGGAGGAGACGCTGAGCGAGAAGTACGGCTATGAGAAGATGTTCGACGAATTGAAGAAGAAATCGCTGTTCTACGACAACGAGATACTTTATCCGTAGAGGGATGGGCGGGGGAAAATGAGGACTGAGGAATTAGGACTGAGGAATTAGGAATTAGGAATTAGGAATTATGCAATCCCTCCGACTGTGCCGCAATTCCTTGACATCCCCGACGGAAAGGGATAGAATAATGGTAAATGTTCAACCCTGACGATCAGATGGGATTTGTTCGCACGAATGAGGAATCAGGGGTTAGAAGTTTGGAATTGCGAAATGAACTGCCGGATTCACGTAACCCTTATCACCATGATCGAATGATCTATGGATCGTCCCCACACCGGGCTTCCGGCATTCTTTAATTCCTCATTCCTCATTGATCAGACGCATCTCCATCTTGTCGGAATGAATGAACAGGAAAAATGACCTTCCTGTACCCAAGGAGTATACGATGAAAAAACGGATTGTCACGCTGCTGTGCGCCGTGCTGGTGTGCGCGCTGATGCAGCCCGCGGCGCTGGCCGCGTCGGATTCCATAGAGATCGATTTCAACGGGCATCACCTGACGCTGCTGTTCGACCGCTCCGAGCAGTTCTCCAACGTCAGCGGCGGCAACGTGCAGGCCTCCTTCTACACCTACCTGGAAGGCTCCAACGACCTGTACGAGCTGTACATGATCTTCCCCAGGGACGTGCAGGCCGGCACCACCGTCGACCCCGCCTACGCCCGGCAGCACGCCCCGGAGACCTCCGTGATGCTGATCGTCACCACCAAGGCCGGCGTCGGCTACTACTTCGCCGGGCAGGCCGACAGCACCGACGCCACCGACTACGCCATGACCTTTGAGTCCGTCTCCGACACCGGCGCGGGCCGCACCTACAGCGGCACGCTGTCCGCCTCCATGATCGGCATGGCGGGGGACTCCGAGACGGAGCTGGCGCCCGTCTCCATACAGAACGCCCGGTTCAGCTTCACCATGCCCATGCAGGGCGACGCCGCGCCGGAGGATACCCCCGAGGACAGCGCCCCGCCTGCCGAGGACCCCTTCGAGGAGGAAAATCCCTTCGCCGATGCCACCCCCGCGCCCACCCGGGAGGTCGTCCGCGTCTGATTATTTCGGCGCGGGTATTGACAAAACACGAAAAACCATGTAATATAGTATTGAAAACCATATTACATGGTTTTTATCTATTAATCGGGGCGCAAAGGAGATTGTCATTATGAAGCGAACGCCGCTTGCGCAGCGGGAACTGCCGGACTACACCCGCGGCGAGGAGATATGCAACATGGTCACCCACATCGTGGGGGGCGCGCTGGGCATACTGGCCATCGTGCTGTGCGTCGTCATCGGCGCGAAGCACCACAGCGCCTACGCCGTGGTCAGCGGCGCGATCTACGGGTTCTCCATGCTGGCGCTGTACGCCATATCCAGCGTCTACCACGGGCTGTCGCCCCGGCTGTTCGGCAAGCGGGTGCTGCAGGTGATCGACCACTGCACGATATTCTTTTTGATCGCGGGCAGCTACATGCCCGTGACGCTTTGCACCATACGGCCCAACAGCCCCGGTTGGGGCTGGGCGCTGTTCGGCGTGGTGTGGGCGCTGGCGGCGGTGGGCATCACTCTGACGGCCATCGACTTAAAGAAGTACGGCAAATTCTCGATGGCGTGCTACATCCTGATGGGCTGGTGCATCGTGGTGCGCATCGACCTGCTCTACAAGCTGCTGCCCCCGGCGGGGTTCTGGCTGATGCTCACGGGCGGCGTGGCCTACACGCTGGGCGCGGTGCTCTACGGGCTGGGCAAGAAGCGGCGCTACATGCACTCGCTGTTTCACGTATTTACCGTGATCGGCAGCCTGCTGCAATTTCTGTGCATTATACTGTATGTGTTGTGAGGAATGATATCCATGAGCTTTTCCATCGTCACCGATACCTCCGCGAACCTGCCGACGCCGTGGCTCAGGCAGCACGACGTCACCGTGATCCCCTTCCACTACACCGTCAACGGCCGTGAGATGGCCTGCCTGGACACCGAGGCCTTCAACGGCGCGGCGTTTTACACCGCCATGCGCAACGGCACGGCGGTGACCACCAGCCAGATCAACCCGCAGGCCTACATCGACAGCATCACGCCGCTTTTGCAGGCCGGGCGGGATATACTGTTCGTGGGCATGTCCTCGGGCATCAGCGGCTCCTTCCAGTCCGCCCAGATCGCCGTGGCCCAGCTCCGGGAGAGCTTCCCCGGGCGGGAGTTTCGGATGGTGGACACCCTGGGGGCGTCCCTGGGGGAGGGCATACTGGTGATGCGCGCGGCGGAATACCGGGATCAGGGGATGCGCCTGTCCGACGTTGCGAAGAAGCTTTTGTCCATGCGGCGCAACATGTGCCAGGTGTTCACGGTGGACGATCTGATGTTTCTTAAAAAGACCGGGCGCGTGTCCGGCGCGGCGGCGCTGGTGGGCACGGTGCTCCAGATCAAGCCGCTTCTGAAGGGCAACGATAAGGGGCAGATCGTCACCTACGCCAAGGCCCGGGGCCGCCGGAAGGCCGTCGACGCCCTGGCGAAGCGCTACGACGAGCTGGTGGTGGACGCCTCAAGCCAGGTCGTGGGCATCGCCCACGCCGATTGCGAGAAGGACGCCGACCTGCTGGCCACGCTGCTGATGCGCAACCACCCGCCCAAGGAGATCCTCACCGTGATGTACGAGCCCGTCACCGGCGCCCACGTGGGCCCGGGCACCCTCGCCCTGTTCTTCCTGGGGGATGAGGATGTCAGGATGAAATAGTGATCACCCCACAACCTGTATATTCCTCTCCCGCATCCACCGGTTCACCTGCCACAGGTAGCCCAGCAGCTGCGGGCCGGCCATGAGCTGGCCGTACCAGGGGGTGTCCGCGGGGTTGAGGTCGCCCTCGGCCAGCTCGACGACCCGCCGGCGGTCCACGATCTGAAACAGCGGCATGTCGGCGTCCTGGGCGAGGCGCAGGACCATCTGCCGCATAAGCCGTGTGAACTCCGGGCTGCAGGTCTTGGGGTAGGGGCTCTTGGTGCGTTTAAGCAGCTTTTCCGGCAGCAGGTCCTTCATCGCGGCCCGGAACAGCCCCTTCTCCTGCCCGTCCATGAACTTCATATCCCAGGGCACGTTGTAGACGTACTGCGCCAGGCGGTCGTCGCACAGCGGCGTCAGCACCCGCACCCCCGCGCCCGCGCACATCCGCAGCGCGCGCTCCTGCAGATTGCTCATGAAGTACTCGAAGCACAGCTTCTGCATGGTCTTGAGGCGGCGCTCCCGATCCCCGTATTCCGGCCCGGGATCGGCCAGGGCGCGGCGGGTGGCGAAGGTGTCGCCCACGTATTCCCTGAGCCTGAGCGCCTCCCGGACCTCCGGCAGCAGCAGCCGCTCCCGAAGCTCCAGGCTGCCCGACCAGGGGAAGCCCGTGAGCGGCGCGTCCCCGCGGAACCAGGGGTAGCCGCCGAAAACCTCGTCGCCGCACTCCCCGGACACCACGTTGCGGGCGTAGCGGGCGATGTCGCGGGAGAACAGCAGAAGCGAAGTGTCGATGTCCGCCATGCCCGGGAACCCCCGCAGCGACACCGCCCGGCCCAGCGCCGAAACGAGGCTCTGCTGGTCCAGCACCACCGTGCGGTGCTGGGTGTGGAAGGCCTGCACCGCCAGCCGCACGTAGGGCGCGTCCAGCTCCGGGCGGAAGCGGTTGGCGCGGAAGTCCCGGGCGTTGTCCTGATAGTCCACGGAGAAGCTCTGGAGATCCTCCCTGTCCTGCGCCAGCAGCGCCGTGAGCGCGGTGGAATCCAGCCCGCCGGAGAGCATCACCGCCGGGTGGAGCGGCGCGACGTCGTCCACCGCCTGCGACAGCAGCGCCCGGACGGTTTCGACGGTGCGCTCCGCATCGTCCGCGTGGGGCCGCGCCTCGATTTCAAAGTACCGGCGGATGCGCGGCACGCCGCCCGCCATCACCAGCGTGCAGCCCGGCTCCAGCATGGCCACGTCCTTGAGGAACGTGCGCCCCGGCGTGCGGGCGGGCCCCAGCCCGAACAGCTCCCGCAGGCCCGCCGCGTCCACCACCGGCTCCGCGGCGGCGTTCTTCAAGAGCGTGTCCGGGTGGTCCGAGAAGGCCGCGCGGCCGTCCCTCTCGGTATAGAATACCGGCTGCTCGCCCATGCGGTCGCGGCTTAGGACCATCACGTCCGCCTCCGCGTCCATCACGCAGCTGACCACCGGCCCCTCCAGGTGCTCCGGGTAGTCCGCGCCCCACTTCTGATAGGCCGTAAGCGCCAGCCGCGCCGTGTCGCAGTCCCCGGGACATTGAAGCGCCGCGGCCAGTGCCGCGCGGTTGCGCAGACGCCCCGCGGTCATGGCCAGCAGATTGCCCCGGGTGGCGCTGGCGTGGGCGCACAGCATCATGCGCCCCTTGGAGATGCAGGGAGCGTCGCAGACGCTGCCGCTGCGCTGAACATAGTCCTGATGATACACGCCGTAATAATTCATGGCATTCACTCCCCAATCCGTCATGTGCCATGATATGACAATTCGACGTCGTTCATGCCTTGGGGAACTTGCTTGATGAATGGCGGTATAACGCATCGCAGGGACGCCGTGATCGACGTCCCTGCGATGCGTTGATGATGCGCGATTCCCGCGCCTTATTCAATTCCCCGCGGGCTTTTCGGTGGCGGTGGTGGTCTCCACGGTGGGCTCGGCGGCGGGCTCAACGGTGGCCTCCGCGGCGGGGGCTTCGGTGACGGCGGGCTTCTCGGTGGCGGTGGTGGTGTTCCGGGTGACGCCGGTCATGGAGCAGGCCGACAGCATGGCCGCGATCAGGGCCGCCATCAGCGCCAGTACAAACAGCTTCTTCATGGTGTATCCTCCTGAATCATAATGGATTACAGCCATTATTATATCCGGGAGGATGCCCAAAAATGCCGGTTTGCGGAAAAATATTCAAATCAGCGGGCGCTTTTCCGGCATGCCCGCGCGGCGGGGGTATTTGTCCGGGGTGGGGGAGACCTTGACGATCCAGACCCCGCGGTGATTCCAGTCCCTGCCGGGGATGGGCAGGTCGATCACCCGCTCGACGGCGCCGCCCAGGATGGCCAGGGCGCGCTCGGCGTCGCGGAGCTCGTCGTCCAGGTTCGGGCCCTTCATGGCCAGCATGCGCCCGCCGACCCGCACGAAGGGCAGCAGTAGCTCGCACAGCACGTTCATCGGCGCGACGGCGCGGGCCACGGCCACGTCGAAGCGCTCCCGGAGCTCGGGGGTGCGGGCGGCGTCCTCCGAGCGAAAATGGACCGCCTCGGCGTTCAGATGGAGCGCGTCGATCGCCGATTGCAGAAACGCCACCCGCTTTTGAAGCGCGTCCATCAGCGTGAAGTGCACCCCGGGCAGCATGATCGACAGCGGTATGCCCGGAAACCCCGCGCCGGAGCCCACGTCGATGGCGCGCTTGGCCGCCGGAAACCCTTGGGCAAGCGGGGCGATGCTGTCCAGGTAGTTGCGGTCCGCCGCCTCCCGGGGGTCCTCCGGCACGCGGGTCAGGTTCATACTGGCGTTGGCCGCCGTGAGCATCGCGTGATACGCGGCGAATTGCGCCGCCTGATCCTCCGTCATCGGTATGCCCATGGAGGCGGAGGCGATGCGCAATAGTCCTGAGAGCATAGGGACCTCCTTTTTGGAATTTGGAATTGGGAATGGGGAATTGGGAATTAGGTTACGACCTCTTTCGTCAGCCACAATTCCCAATTCCCCATTCCCAATTCCCAATTATATCTTCTCGCGTATCCTTGCGATATACCCGCCGTCGATCACGTCGTAACGGTCCTCGGGGGGATAGAGCGCGCCGCCGTAGAAGATATCGCGGTTGTTGGCGGTGGAGGGATCGACGGCCTGGGTGAAGCGGGCGACGTGGATCTGGCGGCAGCCGGTCTTTTCGACGATGGCGTCCACGTTTTTGAGATTGACCCCCGCGCCGGGCAGTATCTGTATCGCGCCCTGGGCGAAGTCCATCATCTCACAGATGACGTCGATGCCGTAGAACACGTCCGGGGCCTGGCCGCTGGTCAGCACCCGGTCCACGCCCAGCTCGATCAGCTGCCCCAGCATTTTTCGCCAGTCCGGGGCGACGTCGATGGCCCGGTGGAACACCTTGGTCTTATCGCCCGCGAGGCGGCAGAGCGCCCGAGTGCGCCCGACGTCCAGCGTGCCGTCGGGGTTCAGAAAGCCGAACACCAGACCGTCCGCGCCGTGCATGAGCAGCTGCTCGGCGTCGGCCAGGGCGGTTTTGTACTCCGCGTCGGTATAGCAGAAGCCGCCCTGGCGGGGGCGTACCATGGTCATCACCGGCAGGCCGCACAGCGCCTTGGCGGTGATCAACTCCCCGATGGAGGGGGTCAGCCCGCCGTGGAACAGGCAGGAATTGAGCTCCACGCGGTCCGCGCCGCCCCGGGCGGCCTGCAATACGTCCTCCACGCTGCCGCAGCAGACCTCAAGCGTGATTTTGGGCATGACATTCACCTCATCATTTCGCGTACAGAAGGTACAAAAGCCGCCGCACGGCCCCGCAGGGCAGCAGATTGTCCAGGAACACCAGGCACTTGTAGCTCAACCCGATGGTATAATAGGGCTTGACGGCGCCCTTTTTGGTGGCGACGCGCGCGACGGTTCTCGCGGCGACGTCGGGGGACATGCCGCCCTGCTCGTCGCGCTCCATGCGCTCGACGGACCGGGCGATCCGGCCGCCGTAGGCGTCGTCGCCCTCGACGCTCTTCTCCCGCGCGGCGGTGAAGCCGGTCTTGATGTCCCCGGGCAGCACGCTGGTGACCTGCACGCCGTAGGGGGCGACCTCGTTGGCCAGGGCCATCGTCATAGAGCGCACCGCGGCCTTGGAGATGGAGTACCACGCCTGGAAGGGTATGGCGAACACCCCCGCTACGGAGGAGATGTTCACGATGCGGCCCCGCCCCGCCGCGCGCATGTGGGGCAGCACGGCGCGGATCATGTTGTCCATGCCGAACAGGTTGACCTCCATGAGCTTGTGGGCGTCTTTGGATTCGGTGAACTCCATCGCCCCGGAGATGCCGAAGCCGGCGTTGTTGATGAGTATGTCGATGCGCCCCTCCCGGGCGTAGAGCGCAGCCACCGCGGCGCGCACGGCGTTTTCGTCGGTGACGTCCACGCTCAGGTGGTCGGGGGTGTCGGCGTGGGGGCGGCGGCTGAAATCGTAGACCTTGTAGCCCTTCGCGCGCAACAGCTTTGCGGTGGCCAGGCCGATGCCGCTGGTGCCGCCGGTGATGATGACGACTTCGCTCATGTGGTGTTCATCCCTTTGCTGTGTGATGATTGGCAACCGCTCAGTCCGGGTCTGCGTATCGGGCGGGAGATGAGGGCATCGCCCCTGCGACAGCGTGATATCCGCAGGGCGGGCGATGAGGGCATCGCCCCTGCGACAGCGTGAGATCCGCAGGGCGGGCGATGAGGGCATCGCTCCTGCGCCAGCGTGATATCCGCAGGGCGGGCGATGAGGGCATCGCCCCTGCGCCAGCGTGATATCCGCAGGGCGGGCGATGCGGGCATCGCCCCTGG
>JAFRFY010000078.1 GCA_017434085.1 Clostridia bacterium | reverse complement strand
TGTCAACCAGGCGTTTTAAACCTGAAAACATATGACGTGGGCGCAGAAGGATTCTCAGAAATCCCGTATGATCCCGACAATCCATTCATACGCAAAGATCAACCGGGTTTATAAACCTCGGTTGACAGTTTCAGTTGACAACTACAACGACCATTTTCAGGAGGTTATTTCCATGGACACTATCATTCAGAATCCATCACACATCACCCATCACCGCTTCCCCGACCGCATGAATCATGAAAGGAAAAGACATGAATCGCAGAAAGAACAGTGTGCTGAATCAATCCGATAGCAAGGTTGACATCACGCCGGAAACCCTCTATAATTTAACTATGCTGATGGAGCAATGCGCCCCGTTGGCAGCGCTCCTTGAAAACCACAAATCTGATCCTTCGGGCGTTTTGAAATCCGAGATGAAAGGAGTTTCGGATATGGCAAAACGTCACAAGCAGCGCGTGAAAATCGGCGTCAATGAGAATGGCGATTCCGTCTACAAGTGGGCGGACGGCTACTCCATCGACGAGCTGAACGACAACATCGTGCGCATCTACATTGAGAACGGACTTCTCGACAGGGTCAAGGACAACCGACCGCCGACGCAGAAGATCGACACGAAAGGCGAATGCCCGACCTTCCGGGAGTACGTCGAAAAGTGGTTCGCAACCTACAAGGAATACCGGCTCAAGCCGACCACCGTCAAGGGCTATCGGAGCAATCTCAGCAAGCACATTTATCCCTTCTTCGGCGACAAGCGGCTGGATGAGATCACCACCGACGACATCCAGCAGTTTCTCAACGAAAAGGAATCCCTGGCACGCAACACCGTGCACACGATGCTCGTACTGATCGGCGAGGTACTGACTTCCGCCTGCGAGGACAAGCTTATCCCCGTCGATCCCACCAAGAGCAAGCGCATTTCCATCGTTTCCAGAGGCAGGAAGGAGCGGAACGCGCTGAAGCCGGAACAGCTCAAGGCGATCATCGAGGGCATCGCCACCGAACTGAAGGATGACGACGAGCGGCGGCTCATCGCCCTGCTGGTGTTCACCGGCATGCGGCGGGGCGAGGTGCTGGGGCTCAAGTGGGAAGACATCGACTTCAAGAAGAAGCTGATCCACGTCCAGCGCAGCGTCACCTACGCGCACAACCAGCCGGAGATCACCACGCCCAAGACCGCCAGCGGCAGACGATATGTCCCGCTGGACGATCGACTCGAAGCGTTGCTGAAACCCATCGGGACGGCGGGCTATGTGCTGGGCGGGGAAACGCCTCTGACCAACATGGTGTTCCGCAGGCTGTACAAGGGCGTCGGCGAAAAGATCAACCTGTACGACGCCACGCCCCATGTCTTCCGGCACAGCTACATCACGACCCTCGCGAAAGCCGACGTCGACCTCAAGACGATCCAGCGCATCAGCGGCCACGCCAATATCACCACCACGCTGAACATCTACACCCACACCCGTGAGGAGGAGATTCTGGAGGCCGGTGCGAAAATTGGCAAGCTGCTCGGCGCGTGAAATCGAAGGGTGTCCCGTCATTTTCGCCGTTGAAATTCATGATTATTCACTCATAAGGCTTCATAAGCCCTCATACACGACCAAATCTGCATGGTATGCAGCGGGAACCTTCGATCTTGCCACAGGTTTTTCACCCTTAATCGGCTGAAATCTTCCGTTTTGTGGCAAATCGGAGGTTTTCGGAACGAAGGGTCTTACCATGAAGCATAGAAAATGCCCAAAATCCACGTTTCTTAACGCGGTTTTTGGGCAGATCGTGGCAAAAATCCCGCACATTTCTGTGCGGGATGCTGGCGCCTCAGGTAGGACTCGAACCTACAACCCTTCGGTTAACAGCCGAATGCTCTGCCATTGAGCTACTAAGGCATGTCAGTTATCCAACCGACATGCGATATTATATCAAACAAGCGGCGTCAAGTCAAGGGTATTCCGCAAAATTAACCAAATTAACACGCGCGGGCGCGCGGGCGCAGGACGGCATTGATGAATCGAAGCCGCCCGCGTCACTTGACCGAGAAGAGTATGTCGATATAGGAGGGATAGGGCCAGGCGTCGGCGGGCATCATGCTCTCGGCGGTGTCGATGCCCTCCCTGAGGGCGTTCATGGCGGACACCACGTCGTCCTTGTAGTGCATGGCGCGCTCCAGGGTGCCGTCCACCCGGTCGGCGGCGCTGACGGCCTCGGCGAGCACGTTGACGCCGGTGTAGATCTCGTCGGACAGCCGGGAGAGCTCCTTCGCCCGGGCTTTCTCGTAGCCGCAGGCGGTCCCGGCGAAGTTGCCCTTGGCCAGCGCGTTCTGGCACAGCCGGGCGGAGAAATCCGACACCGCGGGCAGTATATTGCGGTTGACCATGTCGATTAGCGTCTCGGCCTCGATGTGGATCACTTTGGCGTAGTTCTCCAGCAGTATCTCGTAGCGGGAGCGCAGCTCGGCGGCGTTGTAGACCCCGTGGGCCTCGAACAGGCCGATGTTCTTTTGATCCAGCAGATGCGCCAGCGCTTCGGGCGTGGTGGGCAGGTTTTGAAGCCCCCGCGCGCGGGCCTCGTGGATCCAGCCTCCGTCGTAGCCGTTGCCGTTGAACAGTATGCGCTTGTGGGCGCGCACGGTGTCGCGGATCAGATTGTGCAGCGCGGCGGTGAAGTCCTCGGCGTTCTCCAGCGCATCGGCGTACTGTCTCAGGCTCTCCGCCACCGCCGTGTTGATGACGATGTTGGGCTTGGCCATGGACAGCGACGCCCCCGGCATGCGGAACTCGAACTTGTTTCCGGTGAAGGCGAAGGGCGAGGTGCGGTTCCGGTCGGTGGAATCCTTGGGGAAGCGGGGCAGCACGTGCACGCCGATCTTGAGCTGCTGCCGGTCGCGCCCGCTGTAATCGGCCTCGTTCTCGATGGCCTCCAGCACCTCGGTCAGCTCGTCGCCCAGGAACATTGACACCACCGCCGGCGGGGCTTCGTTGGCGCCCAGGCGATGGTCGTTGCCCGGCGTGGCCACGGAGATGCGCAGCAGGTCCTGATAGTCGTCCACCGCCTGGATCACGGCGCACAAAAACAGCAGAAACTGGGCGTTTTCAAAGGGCGTCGCCCCGGGCTCCAGCAGGTTGACGCCGGTGTCGGTGGCGATGGACCAGTTGTTGTGCTTGCCGGAGCCGTTGACGCAGTTGAAGGGCTTCTCATGCAGCAGGCACACCATGCCGTGGCGGTGGGCCACCTTCTGCATGAGCTCCATGGTGAGCTGGTTGTGGTCCACGGATATGTTGGTGGTGGTGAAGATCGGGGCCAGCTCATGCTGGGCGGGAGCCACCTCGTTGTGCTCGGTCTTGGCCAGTATGCCCAGCTGCCACAGCTCGTCGTTCAGCTCCTTCATGAACGCCTGCACGCGGGGCTTGATGACGCCGTAGTAGTGGTCGTCGAGCTCCTGGCCCTTGGGCGGGCGCGTGCCGAACAGCGTGCGGCCCGTGAGCATCAGGTCCTCCCGGGCATCCACCATGGACTGATCCACCAGGAAATACTCCTGCTCCGCGCCCACGGTGGTGATGGCCTTGACCCCCTCGTGCCCGAACAGCCGCAGTATGCGGGTCGCCTGGCGGCTGATGGCCTCCATGGACCGCAGAAGCGGCGTCTTCATGTCCAGCGCCTCGCCGCCGTAGCTGCAAAACGCCGTGGGGATGTAGAGCACCGTGTCCTTGATGAAAGCGTAGCTGGTGGGGTCCCAGGCGGTATAGCCCCGGGCCTCGAAGGTGGAGCGCAACCCGCCTGAGGGGAAGGAGGAGGCGTCCGATTCCCCGCGCACCAGCTCCTTGCCGGAGAACTCCATGATGATACCGCCGGGCGCGCCCCCCGCGTCGTCGTTCACGGGCGATATGAAGCTGTCGTGCTTCTCGGCGGTGATGCCCGTCATGGGCTGGAACCAGTGGGTGAAGTGGGTCGCGCCCTGCTCGATGGCCCAGTCCTTCATGGCGTTGGCCACCACGTTGGCAATCGAGACGTCCAGGCGCTTGCCGTCGCGGATGCAGCGCAGCATCACATTGTAGGTGTCCTTCGGCAGACGCTGCTTCATCGTCCCGAGGTCGAAAACCTTGCAGGCAAAGCGGTTGGTCAGATCGTTCATGGGCTTCTCTCCCCCGTTTGTGTCGATGGTAACATTTTAGGGGATGATGGCGGGGATTTCAAGCAAGGTTGTATGAATAATTGGGAATTGGGAATGGGGAATTGGGAATTTGAGACAGCAGCTGCCATTTAATTCCCAATTCCCAATTCCCCATTCCCAATTCTCTCCACCAGGTACTCCATCGCCCTCCGATACCCCTCAAACCCCATCCCGATAAAGTGCTCGACGCAGGCCATGCCGGCGTAGGAGAGGCGGCGGAAGGGCTCGCGGGCGTTGACATCGGAGATATGGACCTCCACGGCGGGCAGCTGCACGGCCTTGAGGGCGTCCAGTATCGCCACACTGGTGTGGGTATAGGCGGCGGGGTTGATGACGATGCCGTCGGTGCCGTCGAAGTAGGCCTGCTGGATGCGGTCCACGATGGCCCCCTCGTGGTTGGACTGGTAGAGCTCCGCCTCGCAGCCCAGCTCCCCGGCCCAGCCCTCGATCATGCGGCACAGGGCGGCATAGTCCCGGTCGCCGTAGATGTGCTTTTCCCGGATGCCCAGCATGTTGATGTTGGGCCCGTTAACGATGAGCAGCTTCATAAAACGCCTCCTCTGCCGCGATGACGGCGGCCTCGTGGGTGCCGTCGTTGTCGATGGCCGCGTCGGCGGCGGCCCGGTACAGGGGCTCGCGCGCCTGCCACATGGTTTTCAGCGCCTCGCGCCCGGCGGACAGCGGCCTGCCGTCCATGGGCAGGGCTTCAAGCGGACGCCGCACCCACACCACTACGCCGTTTTGCCGCATGGCGCGCACGTTCTCCGGTTTGAGCACCGCGCCGCCGCCGCTGGCGATCACCCGGGATTTCTCCCTGCACGCCTCCGCCAGGACCGCCGATTCCATATCCCGGAAGGCCTTCTCGCCCCGTTTTAAGAATATGTCCGGGATGGTCATTTTGGCCCGCCTTACGATCTCGGCGTCGCAGTCCACAAATTCCCGGCCCATCCGCGCCGCGAGCATCCGCCCGACGGAGGACTTCCCGCTGCCGGGCATGCCGATCAGTATGACGTTGAGCGCCTCCCCGCGCAGCGCGCCGTAGATCTCGTCGGTCACGGCGTCCGGTATGGCGCGGCCGGTGAACAGCTCCGCCGCCTCCCGCGCCTGGCCCACCAGCATGTAGAGCCCGCCCGCGCAGGGGATGCCCCGCGCCTCGGCGTCCAGTATCAGCGCGGTTTTGTCCGGGTTGTAGATCACGTCCAGCACGCCGGTCAGCCCGGGAAGCCGCGATATGTCCGCGGGGGCCTGGCCGTTGTTCGGGTACATGCCCACGGGCGTGGCGTTGACGAGCACCTCCGCGTCGGCGTGGTCCCGGTACAGCGCGGCGTAGTCCACCGGGCCCTTCCGCGACACCACCACGACCTCACGCGCCCCGAAGCGCCGGCAGGCGGCCTGGGCGGTCATCGACGCCCCGCCGCTGCCCAGTATGACGCACTTCTTCCCGGCGATCTCCACCCCGGCCCGCTTCGCCATGGCCATGAAGCCGCCGATATCGGTGTTGTGGCCGTAGAGCGTGCCATCGTCCCGCACGATGAGCGTGTTCACGCAGCCCACCTCGCGGGCGGTGTCCGACAGGGCGTCGCAATGTTCATAGGCCACCACCTTGTAGGGGATGGTGACATTCAGCCCCTTGAACTGCCGGGAGGCCATCAGGTCGATGAACGCCGCCTCCGTGCGCTCGTAGAGCCGGTAGTCGTAGTCGCCCAGCCGGGCGTGTATCGCGGGCGAATAGCTGTGGCCCAGCTTTGCGCCGATCAAGCCGTACTGCATGCGCTCACCTCTCATCGTAGCATCCCAGGAACACAAACCGGTCGCAATGGGCCTCCAGCTCGCCCAGCAGGCGCACCACCTCGGGGTCCTGCACGGAGGCGGCCATGTCGAAGAAGAACCTGAACTCGAACTCCCGCCCGGGGATGGGCCGGCTCTCCAGCTTGAGCAGGTTGATGCCCGCGATGGCCAGCCGGGACACCACGGCGTTCAGGGACCCCGGCTCGTGCGCCAGGTTCAGCATCAGCGATATCTTGTTCGCCGAGGGGTAGATCTCCAGCCGCCGGGAGATGCAGATGAACCGGGTGTAGTTGTACTCGGAGTTGCTCACGGCGTCGGCCACGACCTCCAGCCCGTAGAGCTCCGCGCATACCTTCGAGGCGATGGCGGCCACGTCTTCCCGCCCGCACTCTGAAACGTACTTCGCGGCCACGGCGGTATTCTCCATGCGGGTGACTTTGACCTCCGGGTGCGCCTCCAGGAAGCGGGAGCACTGGCGAAGCGCCTGCTCGTGGGACACGATCTCCCTTATCGGCTGGTCGGAGGCGGCGTTTTTGCGCATCAGCCGGTGGTCGAGCCGCAGCTTCTGCGCCCCGCAGATGTAAAAGTGGTGCTTCTCCATCAGGTCGTACACCTGCGTGACCGACCCGGCGGTGGAGTTCTCGATGGGCAGTATGCCGTACTGGCACATGCCCTTCTCCACGGCGCTGAACACCTTGTCGAAGCTGTCGAAATAGAGTATGTCCGGGTAATTGAACAGCTTCTCCGTGGCCTGCTGCTGATAGCTGCCCTCGACGCCCTGGCACGCCACCAGCGCGTGGGCGGGCAGCGCGCGGCCCTGGGTCTCGGAAAGCGCGCGGGAAATCTTCTCCGACAGCTTCCCCGGGCGCTGCTGCACCGAGGACTGGAGGCTGCGGCTCAAATCAAATATGTGGCCGTACAGCGCGCTGACGTAGGGCGCGTATTGCTCCCCCGCCGCCTTCGTCAGCCGGTTCACGATCTCCCGCTCCCGCGCCCGGTCCCGTATGGGCGCGCCCGTCTCGCGCTTGGCCTCCGCCACCCGGCGGGAACAGTCCATGCGCTCCGTAAACAGCTTCACCAGCCGGTCGTCGATTTGATCAATGCTCTGGCGGATGTCGTTCAGCTCCATAGAAATGCTCCTTTCTGTAGAAATTGGGAATGGGGAATTGGGAATTGGGAATTAAAAAGTGTCTGCCGTGTTTCAATTCCCAATTCCCCATTCCCAATTCCCAATTATTTCCTCTCGTCCTCTCCCAACATCATATCGTACACCACGCACGCCACCGCCGCCTCGACCACGGGCACGGCGCGGGGGACGACGCAGGGGTCATGGCGGCCATGGATCGCAAGGGGCGCATCCTCGCGGCGGCTGAGGGAGATGCTGTGCTGTGCCTGTGCGATGGAGGGCGTGGGCTTGAACGCCACGCGCACCGCCAACGGCATGCCGCTGGTGATGCCCCCGAGCGCGCCGCCGTGGCGGTTGGTATCGGTGACCACCCTGCCGTTCTCCATACGGAAGGCGTCGTTGTGCTGGCTGCCGCGCAGTTTGGCGGCCTCGAAGCCCAGCCCGAACTCCACGCCCCGCACCGCGGGGATGCCAAACAGCGCCCGCGCCAGCCGGTTCTCCACGCCGTCGAACATGGGCGCGCCCAGCCCCGCGGGCACGCCGGTGGCGAAGCACTCCACCACGCCGCCCACGGAATCCCCGTCGGCGCGGGCGGCCTCGATGGCCTCGGCCATGCGCGCGGCGGCGTCGGGATCGACGCAGGGCAGGCGTCCGCCGGAGATGGCGTCCAGATCGGGACGTACCATGTCCATGGGGCCGTCCTGTATGCCCGCGACGCTGTGCACACGGGCCTTCACCTGTATGCCCTGCTCCCGCAGCAGCTGCATGGCCAGCGCCC
>JAFRFY010000077.1 GCA_017434085.1 Clostridia bacterium | reverse complement strand
GGCGCCAGGGACGAGGCCTTTGCCGGCAGCCACTCCGAGCGGTGCGTGGATCGCCTGGCCCCGGCTCTGGTGCGCGACACCAGCAAGTGCGTGCTGTGCGGCCGCTGCGTGGAGCGCTGCAAGAACGCCCACGGCCTGGGCATCCTGGGCTTTGAAAACCGCGGCTTCAACACCATCGTGTCCCCCGCCGAGTACCGCTCCTTCGCCGAGTCTCCCTGCATCCAGTGCGGCCAGTGCGTGAACGTGCGTCCCACCGGCGCGCTGATGGAGCACAGCGAGATCGACAAGGTGGACGCCGCCTTCAAGGCCGGCAAGCACGTCATCGCGCAGGCGGCCCCCGCCGTGCGCGCGGCGCTGGGCGAGGAGTTCGGCTATCCCATCGGCACCCCCGTCACCGGCAAGATGGCGGCCGCCATGCGCCGTCTGGGCTTCGAGCGGGTGTACGACGTGAACTTCGGCGCGGACCTGACCATCATGGAGGAGGGCACGGAGCTGCTCCACCGCCTGACCGAGGGCGGCGTGCTGCCGATGATCACCTCCTGCTCCCCCGGCTGGGTCAACTATGCCGAGTTCAACTACGGCGATCTGCTGCCGCACCTGTCCAGCTGCAAGAGCCCGCACCAGATGCAGGGCGCGATCATCAAGTCCTGGTGGGCCCAGCAGAACGGCATCGACCCGAAGGACGTGTTCGTGGTCTCCGTGATGCCCTGCGTGGCCAAGAAGTTTGAGAAGGAGCGCGAGCAGGAGAAGGTGGACGGCATACCGGACGTGGACGCCGTCATCACCACCCGCGAGCTGGCGCGGATGATCAAGCGCAGCGGCATGCTGTTTACGCGCTTGCCCGATGAGGACTGGGATCAGGACATCATGGGCGATTACAGCGGCGCGGGCGTCATATTCGGCGTCACCGGCGGCGTGATGGAGGCGGCGCTGAGGACCGTGTACTTCAAGCTCACCGGCAAGGAGCACGACCCCATCGAGCTCACCGCCGTGCGCGGCCACGAGGCCGGCATCCGCGAGGCGAGCATCGACATCAACGGCACCACCGTCAACGTGGCCATCGCCTCCGGCATGAAGTCCGCCAAGGTGCTGCTCGACGAGATCCGCGCGGGCAAGAGCAAGTACCATTTCATCGAGATCATGGGCTGCCCCGGCGGCTGCATCAACGGCGGCGGCCAGCCCTATGTGCGCCCGGTGTTCCTGCCCAACGAGCCGGACAACATACTCGATATCTACAAGGAAAAGCGCGCGCAGGCGCTCTACACCGAGGACGAGCGGCAGAAGGTGCGCCAGAGCCACAACAACCCGCAGATCGCCGAGCTGTACGAGAAGTTCCTGGGCGAGCCCAACTCCCACCTGTCCCACAAGCTGCTGCACACCACCTACGCGGCGCGCGTCGGCTTCAATGACGTGGAGCAGTAAGTCAAACAACAGGGACGACGCTTGCGTCGTCCCTGTTGATTTCGTTCAAGGAGACCCACGATGAAAGACCTGCGGCGTTCCGTCATCCGGCTGTTTTTGATCACCTTCCTGCTGCTGTTCATCGCCTGGCTAGGCATGCAGTACATCGTCTACAAGGGCGACCTTGTGCGCATGTTCGCGGACGCCCGGCGCGCCCTGGAGCACAGCGGTGTGTACCTGTTTATCAAGGAGCGGGTCGTGCCCTTCTTCACGGACAGGGTGATCCCCTGGTTCGCGGGCGTGATCGAGTCCGTAAAGGGCGCGCTGGCCCCGCGCGGGTGACGCCGACGCCGCAACGAAATCATGACCGCCGTTTGGCGGTCATGATTTCGTTTTTGTCAGTTTTTTGTCAGTTCGCCAGCAGCATCCGGTCGTTGTCCAGCTTCTTGCCGCTGGCCTCGCGGAAGCGCTCCAGCAGGTCGTCCACGGTGAGCCGGGAGCGCTCCTCGCCGGTGGTGTCGAACACGATGCGGCCCCGGTCCATCATCAGCGTGCGGTTGCCCAGGTCCAGCGCGGACTGCATGTTGTGCGTGATCATCAGGCACGTGAGCCGGTCCTCCGCCACGATCCGCGTGGTCAACTCCAGCACCTTCTCCGCGGTGCCGGGGTCCAGGGCGGCGGTGTGCTCGTCCAGCAGTAGCAGCTTCGGCTTGCTCAGGGTGGCCATCATCAGCGTCAGCGCCTGCCGCTGGCCGCCGGACAGCAATCCCACGGGCTGCTTCATGCGGTCCTCGAGGCCCATGTTCAAAAGCGCCAGCCGGTCCCGGAAGGCCTGCTTCTCCCGCCGGGTGGCGCGGCTCAGCCAGCCGCCGCCGCCCGCCGCCAGCACCAGGTTTTCCTCGATGCTCATGCCCGGCGCGCTGCCGCGCATGGGATCCTGGAACAGCCGCCCGATCACCTTGGCGCGCTTGTGCTCCGGCTCCATGGTGACGTTCTTCCCGTCCAGGAAGATGCGGCCCGAGTCCACGATGAAGCTGCCGCAGATGGCGTTGAACAGCGTGGACTTGCCCGCGCCGTTGGCCCCGATGATGGAGATGAAGTCCCCCGGCAAAACGTGCAGCGACAGGCCGTCCACGGCGGTCTTGGCGTCGGGGGTGCCGGGGTTGAAGGTCTTGCGGATGTTCTCGATTCTGAGCATTACGCCGCGCCCCCCTTCCCGAAGCGCGCCGACCAGCGCCGCCGGATGTTGGGAAATTCCTTTTTGAGATAGGGCCCCGAGATTGCGATCACCACGATGACCGACGAGATCAGCTTGAGCATGAACGCCGGCAGGTTGAACCGCAGCGCGATGGTGTACACCAGCCGGAACACGAACGCGCCCAGCACCGCGCCCACCGCGCGAAGCGGTATAGACCTTTTGCCCATGAACACGCCTCCGATCAACAGCGACGCCAGCGCCACGGTGACCATGCCGGAGCCGATGTCCACGGTGACGGACTTCTGGCTCTGCGCCAGCAGGCAGCCGGACAGCGCCGTGAAGCTGTTGGACACGCAAAGGCCCACGGTGGTGGTGAAGGCCGGGTTGATGGAGGAGGAGCGCACCATGTCCGGGTTGTCGCCGGTGGCGCGGATGGCCAGGCCCAGCTTCGTGCGCAGAAACGCCGTCTGGAACAGTATCACCGCCGCCACCGCGACCAGCCCGATGTTCAGCGCGTACAGCCCCGCGGCCGGGGTGCCCTTGAGCGCCTCCTTCAATATCGTGAACACAGTGACGGTCTTGTTCATATTCAGAAGCGACGAGCCCCCCATGATCCAGATGTTGACCGAGTAAAGCCCCGTGTTCACGATGATGCCCGCCAACAGCGAGTTCACGCCCATGCGGGTCTGCAACACCGCGGTCACCAGGCCGGACAGCATGCCCGCGCCCATGGCCGCCGGGATCGAAAGCCAGGGATGGCCCGCGATGGCCACCACCGCGCCCACCGCCGCGCCCAGGGCGTAGCAGCCGTCGGTGGAGAGGTCGCAGACGTTCAGCATGGAGTAGCTCAAAAACAGCGCCAGCACCGTCAGACTGTTGAACAGCGCCAGCTCCAGCGCCGTCTGGCCCAGGGCAAGGATGGCTGAGAAGGACATAGTTTTGGCTCCTGTAGGTGAAATATAAATTGTCCTCAGAACTCCTCCGCGGTCTCGATCGGCTGGATCTTGGTGCAGAAGGGCTCGAAGGCGGCGGAGATGGCGTCGAAGTCGAGGCCGAGGGCGACGGCGGTCTCGGTGTTGATGGTGGCGGTGCCGTTGTCGAAGGTCTCAACCGGCGTCGCGGCGGGGGAGTTTCCGTCGACCAGTATGCCCGCGACCATGTCCGCGGTCACCACGCCCAGGTTGGCGTAGTCCACGCCGTAGCCCAGGAACGCGCCGTTCAGGGCGAAGGAATCCGCGCCGGTGTAGTGGGGGATGCCGGCCTCGGCAAGGGTCTCGTAGATGGACAGCTCGGCCTGCATGATGGTGTTGTCCTGCGGGGTGAACACGGCGTCCACGCCGTCGGCCACCAGCGCCTGCGCGGCCAGTATGACCTCGGACACGTTGGTGCCGGTGTACTCCTTGTAGGCCACGCCCTTGTCATCCAGGAAGGCCTTGGCGGCCGCGATGGGGGTGGCGGAGGAATCCTGGCCCACGTCGTACAGAAGGCCGATGGTCTTGGCGTCGGGATTGGCGGCGAATATCAGGTTCATCACGGCGTTGGTGTCCAGGTAGTCGGAGGTGCCGGTGATGTTGGCGCCGGGGGCGTCCAGCGAAGCCACCAGCTCCGCGGCCACCGGGTCGGTCACGGCGGCGAACACCACCGGGATCTGGTTGTCCTCGGTCATGGACTGCATGGTCATGGCCACCGGCGTGGCGATGCCCACCATCAGGTCCACGCCGTCGGCGATAAAGTTCGAGATGATCTGCTGCATCACGCTGGCGTCGGCGTTGCAGTTCTGGTAGTCGATGTCGAAGGTGACGTCCTTCTCCGCGCCGATGGCGTTTAGCCGGTTCTGTACGTTCTCCACGATCTGGTTGAGCGAGGCATCGTCCACGTAATTGCAGATGCCCACCTTATAGCTGCCTTCCGCGAAGGCGCAGGCGCACAGGGCAATAATGGCGGCGAGCATGACGGCGATGATCTTCTTCATGATGATGTCCTCCTTTTGTTTCGGTGGTGCTGATACTAAATTTCTTCTAAATATGGACAAGCATGCGAGTGGATTTTTCGTTCTGGCAAGGCGAAGCCCCGCAGGCTTGCTGGCGGCAAGTCAAGGGGCTTCAACGCCGCCAGAGCGGAAAAGACGCCGCAGGATTGTCTACATTTAGAGGAAATTTAGTATGAAGTCGGGACATAGAAAACGATCCTGTCCCATGCTTCTGCTGGGACAGGATCGGTATGATCCTGCGGTGCCACCCGGCTTGGCGCGTCGTCCGCGCCCACTCAGCGCATACTTCCATATGCCGACCTTGTTGACGGAGTGCCATCTCCGGCTTCCCTACTCGGCTAACGCCTTTCAGTGCGCTCTCAGGGGCCCATTCACACCGTAGCGCCCTGCCGCGTCACAGCGACCCGCGGCTCTCTGGAAGGACGGTCAACGGTATTACTTGCTCCCCCTCATCGATTTATTCGTATTGTACACAAAACCCCCGCGCCTGTCAACCCTTTTTTCCGATTTTTCACATCGGGTATGATTTGCGCGGCATTCCGGGCGCCTACGCGGCCTCGTCGTAATCGATGACCCGAAGCGCCTGCATCAGCTGCTTGGCCTCCGATACAATGGCCTCGATCCTCTGTACCACATCGCCGGTGTAGAGTATTTCATCGCACACCTCGCATTTGTAGCAGGGAATATTGCGGATCACCAGCAGGCCGAAGCCCAGCTCGATCGCCTCCGAGGTCACACTCTTATACGCCGTCTCCCCACATTTCACGCATCCCATGTCGCTTCACTCCTTTCGGGTCTTCCAGTCGGCCTCCCATTTCTCCGGGCTGGGGGCATATGCCGTTAGATAGCGTACATGCCCGTCCTCCATTGCTCCGCTGCTGTCATTTTGCCCGGATGACCAAGTTTCACTCGCTTCTCCGTTCACCTTCATTATATCCGCATGCCGCCGTCAAGTCAATAAGACAAAAGGCTCCCAAATTCTCACGTCGCCGCATTTTTTGCGCCCGCCCAGAGCATACTATCCCCGAAAAAGCATCAAAGGGATGATCGATATGCAAAGACACGACCTTCCGGCGGCGGGCGGTCCGGACATGACCGCCCGGGACACGGAGATCCGCGCGCAGACGCCCCCCGAGCGCGACCGAAGGGAGGCGGGCGCATGAGCCGCCAACCCTTTACCGCCGCCCAGTACCGGAGGCTGGTCGCCGACGCCACCCCGGGCACCCGGATGCTGCGGGGGTATCTGCGGGCGTTCTGGGTGGGCGGCGCGATCTGCTGCCTGGGCCAGGCCGTCACGCTGTGGGCGGAGAAGCTGAACCTGGGGGAGATCACCAACCCCATGTTCACCACCAGCGTGATGATATTCCTCGGCACCACGCTGACCGGCTTGGGCGTGTACGACCGCATCGGCAAGTACGCCGGGGCGGGCTCCGCCATCCCGGTGACGGGCTTCGCCAATTCCGTGGCGGCCCCGGCCATAGAGTTTAAGCGTGAGGGCGCCGTCACCGGCGTGGGCGCGCGGCTGTTCACGCTGGCGGGACCGGTGCTGGCCTACGGCATCGCGTCCTCGGTGGCGGTGGGCATCGCGTACTGGCTCGTCAGGGGGTGGGTGATGTGAGGCAGACCCTCGTCTACAAAAACCCGCCCGTCATCGCCGCCCACCGCTCCATCGCCGGAAAAAAGGAGGGCGACGGCCCGCTGGGCGCGTGGTTCGACGCGCTGCTCGAGGACGACCTGCTGGGCCAGAAGAGCTGGGAGCTGGCGGAGAGCGAGATGGTGCGCCGCTGCGCCCGGGACGCGCTGGACGCCGCGGGACTGTCCGCCGGGGCGGTGGACGCGCTGCTGGGCGGCGATCTGAACAACCAGATCATCGCCACCTCCTTCGCCGCGAAGAAGCTGGGCGCGCCGTTCATCGGCCTGTACGGGGCCTGCGCCACCTTCGTGGAGGGGCTGGCGCTGGGCGCGGCGCTGATCGACTCGGGGCACATCGACACCGCCCTCGTCAGCGCCTCCAGCCACTTCTGCACCGCCGAGCGGCAGTTCCGCTACCCGCTGGAGCTGGGCACCCAGCGGCCGCCCCAGGCCAGCTGGACCGCCACCGCCTGCGGCTGCGCGCTGCTCAGGGACCGCGGGGAGGGCATCCGGATCACCGCGGGCACGCTTGGCCGGGTGATCGACCTGGAGATCTCCGACGCCAACCACATGGGCGCGGCCATGGCCCCGGCGGTGTTCGACACGCTGTCGGCGCACCTCTCGGACACCCGGCAGGCCGCCGACGACTTCGACCTGATCGTCACCGGCGATCTGGGCTGGATCGGGCGCGACCTGCTGCTGGCGCTGTTCGACAAAGCCGGCATCGCCGTGCCCGCGGACAGGCTGGTGGACTGCGGCGCGAGCCTGTACGCCCAGAAGCAGGATTCCCACGCCGGGGGCAGCGGCTGCGGGTGCGTGGCGTCGGTGTCCTGCGGCTGGATCATGAAGCGCATCGAGCGGGGCGAGCTCAGGCGCGTGCTGCTCTCCGGCTCCGGAGCCATGCTCTCCCCCACCTCCAGCCAGCAGGGACAGAGCATTCCGGGGGTGTCGTATGCGGTAAGTCTGGAGGGGAATTAGGAATTGGGAATGGGGAAGTTGGGAATTATGGGATGCCGCTGCCGCGTTCGGGTACAATGATTACTACTGAACGCGGCAGAAAAAGAGGGGTTGCCCAATTCCTAACTCCTCACTCCTAGAGTGTGTTTCTAAATGCCGGGAGATGCAGTTTCGAGCGGATTTGGCTGCATTTCAAGGCGATTTCCCGCAGGCTTAGTGGGGCTAAGTCAAGGGAAATCAACGCAGAAATGCAGCCAAAGACGCCGAAAATGCGC
>JAFRFY010000076.1 GCA_017434085.1 Clostridia bacterium | reverse complement strand
GGGCTCGGCCTCAGCAGCGGCGGGCGAGGCTTCCGCGGCGACGGCTTCGTCGGCAGCGGAGGTCTCGTCGGCGGCGACGACTGCGTCGGCAACGGGGGCCTCGTCAGCGGCGGGAGTCTCGTCGTCGGCGGGAGGCTCGTCGGTGGCGGGGGCCTCGTCGGCGGCGGGGGTCTCGTCAACGACGGGCACGTCGTCAACGACGGTCACGTCTTCGTCCGCGGGGACGGCGTCGGTGATGACGGAATCGGACGCGATCTCATCGAGATCGTCCAGTTCCTGCTCCCCGTCCGTCACGGTCTGATCGACGGGATCCGAGGTAATCTGTACCGCCTCAAAGGCATTCTCTTCGAGGTTCTCTTCCATGAAAGCCACGGAAGAGGCGGTCGCAAGCAGGCATAAAGCCAGCATCAGGGATAAGCTTCTTTTAAGCATAGACATATACCTCCAATAATTGCATGATGCCATTATACCACATCCTGTCAAAAAATGAAACAGGATAGAGACAGATTTATTACAAATTTTCGTGTTTATTACAATAAAATTCTGTGACGAAAAACCGAAAAAACGAAAGATTTCTTATTATATTGGGGCTGTGGGGTTTAAAGCCCGCCGGCGCGTGTTGTCGTTATGTAATATTTGGAAGACGCGGAAGAAGCTGGGTATTGTCGGATCAAACGCATAACAGACTTTGGTCTGTTATGCGTTTGACAGAATTATGACCTTAAAACAGACTGAGGTCTATATTTTGACACATTGTCGCCCGTCAGAATCTGAAATCGCGGCGGTTGGAGGAGCGTATGGCCTCGATGTTCTCCGCGGCGACCCTGCGCACGTTTTCCTTGGGGATGCGCATAAGCTCCTGTTCGATCATCCGCCAGCCGATCTCGCGCGTCTCCTCGCTCGCGTAATCCACCAGGTATTCCGCCAGGGTCATCAGCGCGTTGGGGTGGCAGCAGTTTAATATCTGCCCGCTCTTGCAAAGCGACATGAACCGGTCCCCGGTGCGCCCCGCCCGGTAGCAGGCGGTGCAGAAGGAGGGGATATGGCCGGTTTCCATCAGCCAGCGCACCACCTCGTCCAGCGTGCGCTGGTCGGAGACGTCGAACTGCTCGGTGTCGTGGGGGCGCTCCTCCTCGGTGTAGCCGCCCACGGAGGTGCGGGACGCGCCGCTGACCTGGGAGATGCCCACCTGCAGAAGCTTCGCGCGGACGGTCTCGGTCTCGCGGGTGGAGACGATCATGCCGGTGTAGGGCACCGCCAGGCGTATGCAGGCGGCGATCTTGGTGAAGGTCTCGTCGTCGATGCCGTTGTCGAACATATCCGGGTCGATGTCGTCGGCGCGCTTCACCCGGGGCACGCTGATGGTGTGGGGACCCACGCCGTGCACGGCCTCCAGGTGCTCCGCGTGCATGATCAGCCCGGCGAATTCGTACTTATATAATTCCAGCCCGAACAGCACGCCCAGGCCCACGTCGTCGATGCCGCCCTCCATGGCGCGGTCCATGGCCTCGGTGTGGTAGTCGTAATCGTGCTTGGGTCCGGTGGGGTGCAGCTTGAGATAGCTCTCCTTGTGGTAGGTCTCCTGGAACAGGATGTAGGTGCCGATGCCCGCCTCCTTGAGCCTGCGGTAGTTCTCCACCGTGGTGGCGGCGATGTTGACGTTGACGCGGCGGATGTCGCCGTTTTTGTGGTGCACGCCGTAGATGGTGTGGATGCAGTCGAGGATGTACTCGATGGGGTTGTGCACCGGGTCCTCGCCGGCCTCGATGGCCAGCCGCTTGTGGCCCATGTCCTGCAGCGCGATGACCTCGGCGCGCACCTCCTCCTGCGTCAGCTTGCGCCGGGCGATGTGCTTGTTTTTCAGGTGATAGGGACAGTACAGGCAGCCGTTGACGCAGTAGTTGGACAGGTACAGCGGCGCGAACATCACGATGCGGTTGCCGTAGAAGGCCAGCTTGATCTCCTCGGCGATCTCGTACATGCGCTGTATCTTCTCCGGGATCTCGCAGGCCAGCAGCACCGAGGCCTCCCGGTGGGTCAGGCCCGCGCAGGTGCAGCCGTCGCCCTTCTTCACGGGGCGCGCCTTCTCGAGGATGGCGTCGATCAGTTCCACGTTATTCTTGTTCGCCTCGGCGTATGCCAGCGTCTCGCGGATCTCCGCGTCGTTGATGAACTCCTCGGCCCTGAGGGATTTGGGATCGTATATGGCCATGGTCTTTACCTCCATATTAAATCGTCTTGAAGTCGCCCCGGTCCACGACCAGCCGGTAGCCGATGTCGCGCATGCGCCTGTCCAGGCATTGGCGGCACTGGGCGGATTCGTCACCGGTGCAGATCTTGTTGTCGTACAGCTCGTACTGCTTCCTGACCCCCGTCGGGGAGAGGTTCGGCATCACCACATTCGCCCCGGCCAGTATGCCCAGCTCCCGCCCCCGGGGATGGATGGTGCCCAGCGCGGTGGTGGCGGGCAGCAGCACGCTCGGGTGGATCAGCCGTATGATCGATAAGAGCATCAGCGTCTGCCCGAGCGTGCCCGCGGGCCTGTCACCAAAGGGGGTGGCGTGGTGGGGAATGAAGGGCCCGATGCCGCACATCTCCGGCTTGAAGGTTTCGATGAACTTCAAATCCTCCGCCAGCGTGCCGGGTGTCTGGAAGGGGGAGCCCACCATGAACCCGCAGCCCACCTGATAGCCGATCTCCCGAAGGTCCCGCAGGCAGCGCATGCGGTTTGTAAAGGACATCTCCGGGGGGTGCAACCGGGCGTAGTGGGCCGCGTCGGCGGTCTCGTGCCGGAGCAGGTAGCGGTCCGCTCCCGCGTCGAACAGCCTTTGGTAGCTGTCCCGGCTGCGCTCGCCCATGGACAGCGTCACCGCGCAGTCCGGGAACCGGGCCTTTATGGCGCCCACGATGCCGCACAGCACGTCGTCGGTGAAGTGCGCGTCCTCGCCGCCCTGCATCACAAAGGTGCGAAACCCCAGGCCGTAGCCCTCCTCCGCGCAGGCCAGTATCTCCTCCGGGGAGAGCCGGTAGCGCGCGACATCCCCGTTGCTTCGGCGGATGCCGCAGTACAGGCAGTCGTTTTTGCAGATGTTGCTGATCTCGATGAGCCCCCGTGTGTAGACGGCGTCGCCGTAGATCGCCCTGCGCGCATCCACAGCCCGCTCCGAGAGCATCGGCGCGGCCTCCGGGCAAGTGATGAGCTCCGCGTATTCCGCCTCCGACAGCCGGTGCTCCGCCGAGAGCCGCTCGATCAGCGCGATGATCCGTTCGGTCATGGCGCGCCCTCCGTCAGCATGCCGTGCAGCGCCGGGAACGGCCGCAGGCTCCGCTCCAGCGCCCCGGTGATCCGGGCGATCACGATGCCGTAGTTGGTGAAGGCCACGCCCTGTGAAAGCGCCTGTTTCATGCGGTACTGCACCGCGTTCTCCGTCAGCATGCAGCCACCGCAGTGTATGACCACCCTGTAAGGGGTTAGGTCGTCGGGGAAATCCCTGCCGGTGCAGGTCTCGATGACGATCTCCCTTCCGGTGTGCGCCCTCAGCCAGCGGGGGATCTTCACCGTGCCGATGTCGTTGCACTGGCGGTGGTGGGTGCAGCCCTCGGCCATGAGCACCCTGTCGCCGTCCCGAAGACGGTCGATGGCGCTGACCCCGGCCACGGCGGCCTCCAGAAAGCCCTTGTAGCGCGCCATCAGTATGGAGAAGGAGGTCAGCGGTACATCGTCGGGCACGATGGCGGCGACGGCCTTGAACGCCTGGCTGTCGGTGATCACCAGCTTCGGCGGCGCGCAGAGGCTTTGAAGCGCCCGCTCGAGCGCCGTCTCCTTCGTCACCAGCGCCAGCGCGTCGGCGTCCAGCAGGTCGCGGATGGTCTGCTGCTGGGGCAGTATCAGCCGTCCCTTGGGCGCGGATTCGTCCATCGGGCACACCAGCACGGCCACGTCCCCCGGCGAGACCAGGTCGCCCGCCAGACGGGGCGGTATGACGTCGGGCACCGCCCGGGCCAGCGCCTCCTTGAAGGCGTCGATGTTCATGCCGGTCTTAGCGCTCACGGCCATGCTCCCCGCCATGGGCGGCAGCGCGTCCGGGCGGTCGGACTTGTTCCAGGCGATCAGGTGGGGCAGGCTCCGCGCGCGGATCATCTCCAGAAGCGCCTGATCCGCCGGCTGCAGGCCCAGCGTGCCGTCGGCCACCAGCACGGCGATGTCGCACCGGTTCAGCGCGTCGCGGGTGCGCTTCACGCGCAACTCGCCCAGCGGGCCGGTGTCGTCGAAGCCGGGGGTGTCGATGACGACCACCGGGCCGAGAGGCAATAGCTCCATGGCCTTGAGCACCGGGTCGGTGGTGGTGCCGAGGACGTCCGACACGATGGCCAGCGCCTGGCCGGTGACGGCGTTGACCAGGCTGGATTTGCCCGCGTTACGGCAGCCGAAGAAGCCGATGTGGGTCCTCTGGCCGGAGGGGGTTTCGTTCAAACTCATAATGCCTCCATAGACAGCACCGCCGCATCCCATGACGGATACGGCGGTTTCAGTGGTCGAAATCGCACATCGTATCTTTCGCCTCAAAGCGGGTTTTCGGCGTCAGGGGATGTGGGGGGATACTGCCGGGTTCAGACGTTGGAGTAGGTGGCCTTGGCGTTGATGCCGGGGATGCGGCCCAGCGCGCCGGTCAGGGCGTTGATGCTGTCGCCGGGTGCGTCGATGGCCACGCAGATGATGTTGATGCCCTTGGCGCGGTAGGGGATGCCCAGCCGCCCGATGATGTACTGGCCGTACTGGTGCAGCAGCTCGTTGAGCGCGTTGACGGCGTCCTCGTTTTCCACGATGATGCTGATGACGGCGACGCGGTTGTTCATACATATCACCTCTTGCGTATATCATAGCGGAAAACGGGGAAAAATGCAAGTAAAAAACGAAGTGCGCCGCGCAGGGGCGATGCCCTCATCGCCCGGAGATAAAAAAAGAACTCCAGACCCTACGATCTGAAGTCCTTCTGGCACCTCCATGGGGACTCGAACCCCAGTTTTCGCCGTGAGAGGGCGACGTCTTAACCGCTTGACCATGGAGGCTTGTCTGGCTGCCGAACCTGGATTCGAACCAGGACTAAATGAGTCAGAGTCATTCGTGCTACCTTTACACAATTCGGCACCGTCAACCGAGCACGATTCGTACCCGATCGACGAATAAGATTATATCGCAACCCGGCGCGAAAGTCAAGCAAAAAATGAAATTTTATATGGTTTTTACCTAATTTGACGAGATAGTGAAAGGGCACAAATTAAGTTTGTGCGAATGACCAATAATGCTTGCATTATTTGGCGAAAAGATGTATGATAAAAGCGTCTCGGAGGATACTGCCTCCAATCAAGCTAAAGTGAGGAGACGGAACGATGAAAGCCGTTAACATCAAGCTCAGCCTGGCTGAGAATGTCAAGACCTTTGTGAATATCGCCAATCGCTACCCCTTCGATATCGACCTGCGCGTCGGCCGCCACGTGGTGGACGGAAAGTCCATACTGGGCATATTCAGCCTGGACCTGTCCAAGCCGATCACCCTCGAGGTGTACGCGGACCACTGCGACGACCTGATGGAGGAGTTGAAGCCGTTCATCATCGGCTGATTGAGCGCAATCTATGGTGACTGTTCAGTCCGGGTTTGGAATCGGACGGGCGATGAGGGCATCGCCCCTACACGGGAGCGGATTCCGTAGGGGCGATGCCCTCATCGCCCTTACACGGGAGCGGATTCCGTAGGGGCGATGCCCTCATCG
>JAFRFY010000075.1 GCA_017434085.1 Clostridia bacterium | reverse complement strand
TAGAGTGTGTTTCTAAAATGCCTGAAGCGCATTTTCGGCGTCTTTGGCTGCATTTCTGCGTTGATTTCCCTTGACTTAGCCCCACTAAGCCTGCGGGAAATCGCCTTGAAATGCAGCCAAATCCGCTCGAAACTGCATCTCCCGGCATTTAGAAACACACTCTAATCCTCTGCGTTCTTGCGGAGGATTTATTTTCATCTTAACCCTATATCCATAGCAGATTTTCCCCCACTCATATAGAATGGAACCAGCAAATCGAAAGGGCTATAAAAATCACATGACCTTTGACGAACTGAATCTGATGCCCGAGCTCCGCCGCGCGGTGGAGGCGATGGGGTTTTCGGAGCCCACGGACATACAGGCCCAGGCGATACCGCTGTTGCGCGCGGGCGCGGACGTGATCGGCCGCTCCCAGACCGGCACGGGCAAGACCATGGCCTTCGCCATCCCCGCCGTGGAGATGATCGACCGGGACGAGGCCGAGCCCACGGTGCAGGTGCTGATACTGTGCCCCACCCGGGAGCTGGCCCAACAGGGCGCGGACGAGATCAAAAAGCTCACCCGCTACATGCTGAACATCTGGCCCGCCGAGGTCTACGGCGGCGCGGCGATGGACCGGCAGATCACAAAGCTCAGGCGCTGCAACCTGGTGATCGGCACGCCGGGGCGCGTGATGGACCACATGCGGCGCGGCTCGCTGTCGCTGGAGCGCGTGAGGCTGGTGGTGCTGGACGAGGCGGACGAGATGCTGTCCATGGGCTTCCGGGAGGACATCGAGACCATATTGAAGGACGTGCCGGAAAACCACCAGACGGTGCTGTTCTCCGCCACCATGCCCGACGCCATACTGGAGCTCACCGACCGCTTCCTGCGCGACCCCCAGCTCGTCGAGATCAACGCCGCCCAGATCACGCTGGACCAGATCACCCAGCGCTTCATGGAGGTCCCCATGGGCCGCAAGCTGGACGCGCTGAACCTGCTTTTGCACGCCACGGAGCCGGTGCGCTGCATGATATTCTGCAACACGAAGCTGATGGTGGACGAGGTGTCCGCCTACCTCAACAAGAACGGCTTCACCTGCGAGGGCATCCACGGCGACATGAACCAGAGCCAGCGTACCCGCGTGATGGAGGGCTTCAAGGCCGCCCGCATTCCCATACTGGTGGCCACCGACGTGGCCGCCCGGGGCATTGACGTGAGCGACGTGGACTACGTGGTCAACTACGACATCCCCCAGAACAGCGAAATCTACGTGCACCGCATCGGCCGCACGGGCCGCGCGGGCAAGGCGGGCAACGCCATCACTATCTCCAGCGGGCGGCGGCAGTACTTCTTCATGCGGGACATCGCCCGGGCCGTGAAGTCCGAGATCATCGAGATCCCCATCCCCACCGTGGCGGAGATCCGTGAAAAGCAGGTGATGAAGAACCTGGACCGCCTGCGGGAGGCGCTTTCGGAGGACATTCCCATGGAGCATCAGACCATGGTGGGCCGGCTGATGGCCGAGGGCCACGCGCCCGCGCTGATCGCCTCCGCCGCGGTGCGCCTGCTGTTTGAAAGGGATGATTCGTCCCTTTTCGACATCGAGCTGGACCACAAGTCCCGGGACGGCGCGCAGTACCGCAAATTGATGCTCTCCGCCGGGCGTCGGCAGGGCGTCGCGCCGAACCACATCGTCAGCTGCGTGGCCGGGCGCGCGGGCATCCCCGGCGGGCAGATCGGCAAGATCGAGATCTACGACGACCGGAGCATCGTCGGCGTGCCCGCGGAGCGCGCCGAGGCCATCGCCAGAGCCATGGCGGGGGCGACCCTCTGCGGCGCGCCGGTGACGGCAAAGCTGCTGCCGGACAGGGCCGCGCCCTCCCCGAAGCCCCACCCCCGGAAGAGCGAGCCCCGCAAGCCCTTCAAACCCGAGCCCGTCCGGGAGGGAACGCCCCGCAGGCGCGGCAGGATCGTGCTGTCGGAGGAGGCCCGGGCGCGCCTGCTGGACACCGGCGACCTGAGCCGCTTTGAGATCGGCCGCGACCGGCGCTCCGGCCGCAAGAACCACCACGCGGACTACCAGCGCCGCGCAGACGACAAGCGCCGCACGGACGACAAGCGCCGCGGCAGCCGACGCCGCGACCGGCATTGAAGGGAGGATGACCATGATCCGCAGGGCAGTACCCGGCGACATCCCCTTTGTCGCCGCCATCTACGAAGCCATCCACGACCGGGAGGAACGGGGCGAGGTCACCATCGGCTGGCAGCGGGGCGTCTACCCCACGGCGGACACCGCCCGGGAGGCCGCGGCGCAGGGCGAGCTGTACGTGCTGGAGGACGGCGGCAGGGTGGTCGCCTCCGGGCGCGTCAACCGCCAGCAGATGCCCGCCTACGCGCTGGTAAACTGGCGCTTCGCCGCCCCGGACGACCGGGTGCTGGTGCTGCACACGCTGACCGTCGATCCCGCCGAGCAGGGCAAGGGGTACGCCCGGCAATTCCTGGCCTTCTACGAGGACCTGGCCCGGCGGACGGGCTGCACGGTGCTGCGCATCGACACCAACGCCAGAAACGCCGCCGCCCGCGCCATGTACGCCAAGCACGGCTACCTCGAAAGCGGCGTCATCCCCTGCGAATTCAACGGCATCCCCGGGGTGAACCTGGTGTGCATGGAGAAGAGGGCATAAATCACCGGAGGACGCGGTTCCGCGCCCTCCGGTTTCCCTTCACAGCAGCCCCAGCATCTGCGCCGGGTTATCGGCGGCCTTGACCTTGTCCATGGCCTTCACGATCACGCCGTTTTCGTCGATCAGGTAGGTGGTCCGCACCACGCCCATGGTCACCTTGCCGTAGTTCTTCTTCTCCTTCCAGCAGTCGTAGGCTTGAATCACGGCCTTCTCCGTATCCGACAGCAGCGTGAACGGCAGGCCGTAGTTCTGCTCGAACTTCTTGTGGCTGGCCACGCTGTCCTTGCTGACCCCCAGCACCACCGCGCCCTTCTCCCGGAACTGCGGGTACAGTTCCCCGAAGCCGCAGGCCTGCCTGGTGCAGCCGGAGGTGTTGTCCTTGGGGTAGAAGTACAGTATCACCCTCTGTCCCCGGTAATCCGACAGCCTGTGGGTCTGACCGTTCTGGTCCGGCAGCTCAAAGTCCGGCGCCATCTCGCCGATGTTCAGCATATTAAAGCCCTCCCCTGTATTTCGATACGCCTATTGTATCAGATTTCGCCCGTTATAGCAATATGCAGATCATGCCGCCCGCGCCCTCGTTGACGATCTTCTCCAGCGCCTCCCTGAGCTTGGCCCGGGCGTCCTCGGGCAGCCGGTTCAGCTTGCCGCTGACGCCCTCGCGCACCAGCTCGTTTAAGGTCTTGCCGAAGATCTCAGTGTCCCAGATGCCCTCGCGGTTGCCGGCGAACTCGGCCTTTAGGTTGTTCACCAATTCCTCGGACTGCTTCTGCGCCCCGATGATGGGATTGACCTCGGTCTGTATGTCCACCTTGATCATATGGATGGACGGCGCGCTGGCCTTCATGCGGACCCCGTAGTGCGCCCCCTGCTTCACCAGCTCCGGCTCCATCAGCTGAAGCTCGTCCATGCTGGGGGCCACCATGCCGTAGCCCGTGCGCCGCACGCTCTTGAGCGCGTCGGCCACACGGTCGTACTCCTTCTTGGCGGCCACCAGCTGCTTCATCAGCTCGAACAGGTGGGCCTCCCCCTCGATGGTCTGGCCGCTCTCCTCCCCCAGCACCCGGTAGAACAGTCCGTCCTTCAAGGTCAGGCGGTACTCGAGGGTGCCGTCGTTCAAGTTGATGCGCACCGGCTCGGCGGACTCCACGTACTCGTTTTCATTGAGCGCCGCCCGCAACAGCGCGTGGTCGCGCACCCTGCGCATGCCGTCCGCCGCCGAGCGAATGACCGCCATCACCGATTCGCCCAGCCAGTGGTCCCCCGCCAGCGCGGTGAGCCAGGCCGGGGCCTGTATGCGCAGCTCCCGTATGGGGAACTCGAACAGCAGCGCCTCCAGCAGGCCGTTGATGTCGTCGAGCCCCATGTTCAATACGTCCACGCACCGAACCGGCACGCCGTAGCGCCCGGCGAGGTTGGTCGACAGCGCCTTCGCCGCCTCCGACCGGGGATCGGCGGTATTCAGCACCACGATGAACGGCTTGCCCAGCGCCTTGAGCTCGTCGATCACCCGCTCCTCGGCCTGGGGATACGCCGCCCGGGGCAGGTCGGTCACGCTGCCGTCGGTGGTCACCACCACCCCCACGGTGGCGTGCTCCTGGATCACCTTGCGGGTGCCCAGCTCCGCCGCCTCCTCAAAGGGAATGTCGTAGTCATACCAGGGCGTGCGCACCATGCGCGCCTCGCCGCCGTCCGTCAGCCCCTGCGCGCCGGGGATCAGGTACCCCACGCAGTCCACCAGCCGCACCCGCGCGGCGGCCTCGTCCCTCAGCGTCACCCGCGCCGCCTCGTTGGGCACGAACTTCGGCTGGGTGGTCATGATGGTCTGGCCCGCGCCGCTCTGGGGCAGCTCATCCCGGGTGCGCTCCCGCTCGGCCTCGTCCTCCATGCCGGGCAGCACAAGCAGCTCCATGAACCGCTTGATGAAGGTCGATTTACCCGTGCGCACCGGGCCGACGACACCCATATAGATGTCGCCGTCGCATCGACCCGCGATATCCCGGTACAGTTTTTGTTGATCCATGGAACCCGCCTCCCGCTTGCATTTTCTCTGAATCATATGAACCGCCGGGGGGCCTTATACCAGCGCCGCCAATGTGAATTTTACTTAAACTATAACCCCTCACAATTGACATTTATCACAGCGATAGTATAATAAAACAATAAACTGAGGAGGTTTTCATCATGAAGAGAATCATCGTCACCCTGCTGACTGTCTGCATGCTGCTGTCCGCCTGCGCCTTCGCCGAGGGCCAGTTCCGCGTGGGCATGGAGTGCGACTATCCCCCCTTCAACTGGACCCAGGTGGATGAGAATGAGAACACCGTGCCCATCGACGGCGGCATGGGCTACGCCGGCGGTTACGACGTGGAGATCGCCAAGCGCGTGGCCGAGGGCCTGGGCAAGGAGCTGGTGATCGTGAAGGTCGAGTGGGACGGCCTGATCCAGAAGCTCAACGCCGGCCAGATCGACGCCGTGATCGCGGGCATGTCCCCCACCGCCGAGCGCAAGATCACCGTGGACTTCACCGACGCCTACTACAACTCCGACCTGGTGGTCGTGGTCCGCAAGGACAGCGAGTACGCCAACGCCGCCTCCCTGGAGGACCTGTCCGGCGCAAAGATCACCGGCCAGCTCAACACCTTCCACTACACCGTGATCGACCAGATCCCCGGCGTACAGAAGATGCCCGCCATGGACACCTTCCCCACCATGACCGTCGCCCTGACCAGCGGCGCCATCGACGGCTACATCTCCGAGCGTCCCGGCGCGGTGTCCGCCTGCGCGGCCAACAGCGCCCTGGCCTTCGTGACCCCCGGCTTTGAGGCCTCCGAGGAGGATACCTCCGTGGCCGTGGCCATCAAGCAGGGCCAGCCCGAGCTGATCGAGCAGATCAATGGCATACTCGCCGGCATCGACGCCGATCAGCGCAACCAGCTGATGGATGACGCCGTGCTGAACCAGCCGATTTCCGGGGACTGACAGATAATGGGGAATTGGGAATTGGGTATGGGTACCCCATTCCCAATTCCCAATTTTTTAAGGAAGTGACGATATGCCCAACGCGAAATCCGGATTCTTTGAATGGGTATTTTTCTTCGTAAAGACCTACGGTCCGATGTTCCTGAAGGGCGCGGGCACGACGCTGCTGATCGCCCTGACGGGCACGCTGGTGGGCTTCATCATCGGCCTGGCCGTGGGCTACGTGCGCGCCATCCCCTGCGAGAAGGGTGACGGCGCGGTGAAATACTGGCTATTGAAGCTGGTTCGGACGCTGCTGGGCGTGTACATCGAGGTCTTTCGCTCCACCCCCATGATCGTGCAGTCCATGGTGATCTTTTACGGCGCCTCGTCGGTGCTGCACATCAACCTGCCCTACCTGCTGGCGGGCTTCATCATCGTGTCGATCAACACCGGCGCGTACCTCTCGGAGATCGTGCGCGGCGGCATACAGTCGGTGGACCCCGGCCAGATGGAGGCCGGCCTCGCCATCGGCATGACCTACGGCCAGACCATGCTCAACGTGGTGCTGCCCCAGGCCATCCGCAATATACTCCCCGCCCTGGGCAACGAGTTCGTGGTGAACATCAAGGACACCTCGGTGCTCAACGTCATATCGGTCACGGAGCTCTACTTCGTGTCCAAGTCCGCCGCGGGCACGTACTTCAAGTACTTCGAGGTGTTCTTCATCACCAGCGTGATCTACTTCGTGATGACCTTCACCGTCACACGCTTCCTGCGCTGGCTTGAAAGGAAGATGGACGGCCCGCAGAACTACGCCATGCACGGCTCCCAGACCGTGCCGGACGTGGAGCTGATCAGGAAGGGAGGCGCGGCCAGTGAATGAGACCATACTGCAGGTCAACCACTTAAGCAAGTCCTTCGGCGACCACGAGGTGCTCAGGGACGTGGATTTCTCCGTCTCCCGGGGCGAGGTCATATCGATCATCGGCGCCTCCGGCTCGGGCAAGAGCACGCTGCTAAGGTGCATGAACCTGCTGGAGAAGCCCTCCAGCGGCGAGATACTCTTCCACAACGAGAACATCCAGCGACCCGGCTTCGACCTCCAGACCTACCGCGGCCGCGTGGGCATGGTGTTCCAGCAGTTCAACCTGTTTTCCAACATGACCGCGCTGGAAAACTGCGTGGTCGGGCAGATGAAGGTGCTCAAGCGCTCCCGCGTACAGGCGCAGAACATCGCCATGGCCTTCCTGGAGAAGGTGGGCATGTCCGCCTACGTGAAGGCCAAGCCGCGGCAGCTCTCCGGCGGCCAGAAGCAGCGCGTGGCCATCGCCCGCGCCCTGGCCATGAACCCCGAGGCGCTGCTGTTCGACGAGCCCACCAGCGCCCTCGACCCGGAGATGGTCGGCGAGGTGCTCTCCGTCATGAAGGATTTGGCCTCCACCGGCCTGACCATGCTGGTGGTCACCCATGAGATGGGCTTCGCCCGGGACGTGTCCGACCGCGTGGTTTTCATGGACGGCGGCGTGATCGTCGAGTCCGACGTCCCCGAGGTGGTCTTCACCCGGCCCAAGCACCCCCGGACGAGGGAGTTTTTGGCGAGGATATTGGATCAGTAATTAAAATGTACGATAAAGCGCCCGGCCCATCATGTGGGCCGGGCGCTTGTTGTCGTTCACCCTCAACATTACGTCAAGAGTCTTATTTCTTCCCTTTTTTCTTCCCGGCGTTGGCCACAGCCGCGGGCGTCACTTTGATGGTGAAGTAGTCGCAGATGCCGTTGTTGGTCAGCACGTACACCTTGCACGTTCCCTCGCCGACGCCCTTGAGGCCCACGTAGCCCTTCTTGCCATTCTTGCCCTTCTTCCTGACGACCTTCACCACCGTCGGGTCGGAGGGGTACAGCCGCAGCTTTGCCACGTGCTCGATCACCTTGCCGGTTTTCGCGCCCGTCACATCGGCTTTGATCTTTATTATCTTACCGAGCGGCACGGTCTTCTTCTTGGCCGTGTCAAGCCCCGCCTTCTTCTCGGCCTTCGAGTACTTGACCTTCACGTTCGCCGGGTTGCTCAGGCCCTTCCTGCCGTTGTTGGTGTAGACGTGGAAGCGCTTGGACGGCTCGAGCACGTACTTCTTGACGCTGCCCTCCATCACGTAAGGCTGCACGTAACCCTTGTAGCACTTGCTCTTCTTAAGACCGGTGATCTTGCACTCCAACCCGGTCGAGGTACCCACGAGCTTGAACGGCTCCTTCTTCTTCGCGTTGCAGCGCTTGAGGAACACGTCGTAGCCGTCCACGTTATTGGCGGGCGTCCAGGCGAGCTTCAGAGCGTGAGCGTCCTCGCTGTCGCTGACCACCGTGGCGAAGAACAGCGTGTCGATGGGGAAGGAGGGATCGGGACGGCCCGCGGGAGCCGCGGGAGCCGCGGGGGTATCGGGGTTGGTGGGCTTCGGCTCGATGTGGACGTAGAGCGGTATTTTTTCAATATTGAATGTCTCGAACATTTCTTTAATCAGTTCGTTAAACTTTTCCGCGGTCTCCACAGTGGCGGAAGACGCATCCTGACCATACTTTAGCTGCATATTTGAGCCGAGCGTCAGCTTGCCGCTTTCTTCTTGAGTTCCGAAAAGAATAACGCCTGCAGCTCCACCATCTTCTTCAGCGTTAGTGCCCTTCGACTGTGCTGTCAGTTTGCCGCCGGTTACGCTCATGTTCTCTGCATAAATACCGAAGCTGCCTCGTGTCTTTCCGGCAGTGATGTTGATTGTGGGAGAGCCATCAACAGAATCTTCAATCGACAGGTTAGAAGACTTGATGCCGTAGAATTCAGAGTGTAACTGTTCAGACGAATTGATGTTCAATGTTCCCCCGCCCGTGATGCATAACGGCATAGACCTCGAATTTGAATACCCTCGCAATTGGTTATCATCCTGATATATACCTGCTATACCTGCATGATAGGAAATAATAGTGTTCGTTCCTTTCAGCACTATGGTGAGCGTGGGCACTGTATCATCATTGTCCTCCACGCTCATGCCATACAACGCGGCTTCCGCCACTGGACTCCATTCATCGTTACCGTATATGTACATCAGGCCATAATATCCACCATCGATAGTAACGTTATTCAGCGTCAGGATATTATTATTCGAATTATATGTCATTGAGGCATCATTTGATGAACCCCAATCTTCTAAAATATCCTTGGGGACCTCAAAAATACCGTCTTCGTCTCTGTCAAAATCAGGCTGAGTTATCAGATCATAGCCCCCTATAAGGATAAGAAAAGCCTTCTTCCGTTCGGACACGGGACTTATATTTAAGTCATCAACCTCCTCCTCATCGACCAGCTCGACCTCTTCTTCCACGGCCTCCTCGTCGATGAGCTCCTCTTCTTCTTCCTCGATCACAGCGTCCACGGCTTCGGCGCTGACGCTCACGTCCTCCGCGGCGACGGCCGCGACGATCTCGCCGTCGTCGGCATCGGCGTCCGCATCGCCGGCGGCATCGTCGGCGGTATCCGCGGCGTCATCCGCGGCATCGTCGGCATTGTCGGCGGCGTCATCCGCGGCGGGGACTTCCCCGGCGGGTTCGTCCGGATTCGTCGGTTCGGCTTCCTGGATCACTTCGCCCGCCTCAACGGGCGCTTCGACGGCTTCCTCCGCCAGCGCGATCGTCGACAGTGCCAGCAGCAGCGCCAGCAGCAGCGCCAGCATACGCTTCATGGGGGTGTGCTTCATGGGGGTTCCTCCTTCTCTGGGTCCAACGCTTTAAAATGGTGCTCGGATGCCCCCGCCGCGGCGGCGGGCGAATCCATCAACATGTAAGATTATACCAATTTTATCATATTATTGCAATAGTATTAATGCGATTTTTTTGAGACAACGCGCATTATCTTCCGAAGTAATCGCAAATCCCCTCGACCATGCCCTCGGCCAGCAATAGCTGGTAGTCGTGGTCGTTCAGGCGCACGTCCTCGTCGGGGTTGGTCATATACCCGCACTCCACCAGTATGCAGGGCACCTCGGACCAGTTGAGGCCGGTATAGGTGTCCCGCTCGTAAACGCCGCGCTTCTTCGCGCCGGTGGCCTCCACCATGCGGGGCAGTATGGCCTCGGCGGCCCGCCTGCTCTCCTTTGAGATGGGATAGCTCTTGTTGACGAACAGCCCGATGCCGTTGGCGGACTTCTTGGTCGCTCCGTCGCAGTGGATGCGCAGCACCAGGTCCGCGCCCCATTCGTTCATCATGATGGCGCGCTCCTGGTTGGAGATGTCCACGTCGTGGGTCTCGCGGGTCATCTTGACCTCCGCGCCCTCGGCCTCCAGCGCGTCGCGCAGCTTGAAGGAGATCTCCAGCACCGTCATGTACTCGGGGATGCCGGTCTTGCGGCCCCGCGTGCCGGAGGCGACCTTGGGCTTCTTCTCCCTGCTGCCCGGGGCGATGGCCTCCTTCTCGTTGTTGCCGTGCTCCTGATGCCCCGGGTCGATGCCGATCTTGATGCCCGCCAGCCGCCCCGGCTCCGGCGTGGGCGTGGGCTCGGCCGTCGGCTCCGGCGTGGGTGTGGACTCCGGCGTGGGCGTGGGCTCCGGCGTGGTCGTCGCCTTGGGCGTGGCCGTCGCCTCGG
>JAFRFY010000074.1 GCA_017434085.1 Clostridia bacterium | reverse complement strand
CGTGAAGGACATCGCCATCAACTTCCTGCTCTACGGCGCCATGGCGGAGATCTTCGCCCGCGAGACCGGCTTCAACCGCGGCCTCGGCGGCTCCATGCACACCTTCTTCACGCCCTTCGGCATCTATCCCAACAACGCCATCGTCGGCGGCAGCGGCACCATCGCCATGGGCGCGGCGCTGTACAAGCGGGTCAACCGCAAGCCCGGCATCGTCATCGCCAACATCGGCGACGGCTCCCTGGGCCGCGGCCCGGTGCTGGAGGCGCTGAACATGGCCGGCATGGGCCAGCTGACCCAGCTCTGGGAGGACGACATGAAGGGCGGCCTGCCGGTGATGTTCAACATCTTCAACAACCAGTACGGCATGGGCGGCCAGACCGTGGGCGAGACCATGGGCTACGACGCCCCGGCGCGCATGGGCGCGGGCTTCAACCCGAACCAGATGCTCGCGGAGCGCGTGGACGGCTTCAACCCACTGGCCGTGATCGAGGCCTACGGCCGCAAGAAGAAGCTGTTGCTGGAGGGCAAGGGCCCGGCGCTTCTGGACGTGGTGACCTACCGCTTCGCCGGCCACAGCCCGTCGGACAGCTCCTCCTACCGCACCAAGGAAGAGATCGCCGCATGGGAGGCGCAGGACCCGATCCCCGCCTACCGCAAGCAGCTCATCGAGGCCGGCGTGGCCACCGAGGAAGAGTGCGACGCCGTGGTCAAGTACGTCGAAGAGGCCATCATGCGCAACTTCAAGCTGTCCATCGACGAGAAGATCTCCCCGCGCATGGACCTTGCCGCCAATCCCGACGCCATCGCCGATCTGATGTTCTCCAACGGCCACGTGGAGTCCTACGGCGCGCCCGGCCAGAAGTGCGACGTCAACATGCCCCTGGAGGAGAATCCCCGGGTGCAGGCCATCGCCAAGAAGGAGCGCTGGGGCGTCAATCCCGACGGCAGCCTGGTGAGCAAGAACAAGGTCTATCAGCTGCGCGACGGCCTGTTCGAGGCCATCATCGACCGCTTCTATAAAGACCCGACGCTGGTCTCCTACGGCGAGGATGTGCGCGACTGGGGCGGCGCGTTCGCGGTGTACCGCGGCCTGACCGAGGCCCTGCCGTACCATCGCCTGTTCAACAGCCCGATCTCCGAGTCCGCCATCGTGGGCAGCGCCGTAGGCTATGCCATGGCCGGCGGCCGCGCACTGGTGGAGCTGATGTACTGCGACTTCCTGGGCTGCGCCGGTGACGAGGTGTTCAACCAGATGGCGAAGTGGCAGGCCATGTCCGCGGACGTTTTGCAGATGCCCGTGGTGCTGCGCGTGTCCGTGGGCAGCAAGTACGGCGCCCAGCACTCCCAGGACTGGACGAGCCTCACCGCCCACATCCCGGGCCTGAAGATCGCCTTCCCGGCCACCCCCTACGACGCCAAGGGCCTGATGGCCTCCGCGCTGGTGGGCACCGATCCCGTGGTGTTCTTCGAAAGCCAGCGCATCTACGACGTGGGCGAGCAGTTCCATGAGGGCGGCGTCCCTGCGGAGTACTACGAGATCCCCTTCGGCAAGGCGGATGTCAAGCGCCCCGGTAAGGACGTCACGATCCTCACCTTCGGCGCGGTGCTGTATCGCGCGCTGAAGGCCGCCGACGAGCTGAAGGCCAAGTACAACCTGGAGGCCGAGGTCATCGACGCCAGG
>JAFRFY010000073.1 GCA_017434085.1 Clostridia bacterium | reverse complement strand
GACGCTTGCGGACATGCTGGTCGGCGCGGACGTGTTCATCGGCGTTTCCGGCCCCGGCACGGTGACCACCGATATGGTGAAGACCATGAACAAGGATGCCATCGTGTTTGCCTGCGCGAACCCGACGCCCGAAATCTTCCCGGACGACGCCAAGGCCGGCGGCGCGAAGGTCATTTCCACGGGCCGCAGCGACTTCCCGAACCAGATCAACAACGTGCTGGCGTTCCCGGGCATCTTCCGCGAGACGTTCGACGTGCGGGCGAGCGACATCAACGAGGCCATGAAGATGGCGGCGGCCAAGGCGCTTGCGGACCTGATTTCCGACGAGGAGCTCAACGCGGATTTCTTCAACCTGCTGCCCAAGAAGATCGGCGTGGACGAGGCCACCGGCGCCGCCATCTACAATATGGCCATGCCGTTTGCAAGCGCCAAGGGCGCCTCGGACCTGGTGGGCAATATCGGCACCTTCTTCAAGACCGAGGGCGGCTTCCTCGACTGGTACATCGCCGCCCTGATCACCGGCTCCATACTCGGCATGAACCGCAAGCTGCTGGTGAAGGCCGCGGCCCGCTACTTCCCGGCCATATTCGGCGGCCTGATACTGGCCTTCGCGCTGTGCTGCGGCGTGGCGGCCATCATGGGCTACCCGGTGATGAACGCGCTGTTGCTGATCGCGCTGCCCATCATGGGCGGCGGCATGGGCGCCGGCGCGACCCCGCTTTCCAAGATATTTGAGAGCTCCGGCTCCATGTCCGCCGCGGAGGCGCTGTCCGTCATGACGCCCGCCGTGACCATCGGCAACGCGGTGTCCATCGTGCTGGCGGGCGTGCTGGTGAAGGTCATCAGCGGCAAGCTCAACGGCAACGGCCAGCTGATGCAGGCCGGCAGCATCGATCCCAAGGAGATGGAGATCAGCCCCGAGATGCAGAAGAAGCGCGAATCCCTCTCGCTGACCAACATGGGCATCGGCCTGCTGGTGTCCGGCGGGTTCTTCGCCTGGGGCTTCATCTGCGCGGGCGTGTGGAAGGCGCTGGTGCCCGGCATCACCATCCACGCCTACGCCTGGACATCAACACCGTGATCTCCTCGTTCAGCATCACCTACCTGCTGCTGTGCGCGGCCACCTGCATCGGCGCGTTCGCCGGCGCGGCCATCGTGGGCAAGCTGGTGGGCTTCTATCCCTTTGAGGCGGGCGTCACCGCGGGCCTGTGCATGTCCAACATGGGCGGCACCGGCGACGTGGCCGTGCTCTCCGCCGCCGACCGCATGGAGCTGATGCCCTTCGCGCAGATCTCCTCCCGACTGGGCGGCGCCATCATACTGCTGATCGCCAGCCTGATGCTGTCCATGCTCGCCAGGTTCCTGGTGACCTCCAACCCCGAGGCCGTGCAGACCGCGCTGAACCTCGCGCGCGCGGCGATGGGGTAATACCCCCGTTCGTAAACCTCCCGCCGTGATCGACGGGAGGTTTATTGTACTTGACCCCGCGGCGGCCGCCGTGCTATACTGGGTTGGACCCCATAGGGCATTACCGGGCAAGGAGGGCAATAACATGAGCAAAACCGCGTTTTACTATCTGACCGGCCAGATCGAGGGGATTGAAAAGGCGAAGGACAGCCTGAATCTGTATTTCAAGGGGAAGGATGTGGACGAGAAGCTGAGGGGCGACCTGTACGACACCCTGGAGGAGGTTAAAAAGCGGCTGCGCGAGGAGCGCGACGAAATGATGGAGGACGACTTCTTCGATGATGATGATGACGATGATG
>JAFRFY010000072.1 GCA_017434085.1 Clostridia bacterium | reverse complement strand
GCAAGAGGTGGAAAAAACAAGGAGGGAAACCCACAATGGCAGTTATTTCCATGAAGCAGCTGCTGGAGGCCGGCGTACACTTCGGCCATCAGACCCGCCGCTGGAACCCGAAGATGGCTCCGTACATCTTCACCGAGCGCAACGGCATCTACATCATCGACCTGCAGAAGACCGTGCGCAAGATCGACGAAGCCTACATGTTCGTGCGCGACATCGCTATGGAGGGCAAGTCCGTGCTCTTCGTCGGCACCAAGAAGCAGGCCCAGGAGTCCATCGAGACCGAAGCCAAGCGCTGCGGCATGTTCTACGTCAACAACCGCTGGCTGGGCGGCACGCTGACCAACTTCCGCACCATGCAGACCCGCATCAAGCGTTTGAACGACATCGACGCCATGGAGAAGAACGGCCAGTTCGACGTCCTGCCCAAGAAGGAAGTCATCAAGCTGTGCGCCGAGCGCGAAAAGCTTTTGAAGAACCTGGGCGGCATCCGCGAGATGAAGAAGCTCCCCGGCGCGCTGTTCATCGTCGATCCCCGCAAGGAGCGCATCGCCGTGGCCGAGGCCCGCAACCTGGGCATCCCGATCGTGGCCATCGTCGACACCAACTGCGACCCCGATGAGATCGATTACGTCATCCCCGGCAACGACGACGCCATCCGCGCGGTCAAGCTGATCGCCGGCAAGTTGGCCGACGCCGTGCTGGAGGGCAAGCAGGGCGAGCAGACCGAGGACGAGTCCGCCCCCGTCGCCGAGCCCGTCGCCGAATAAGCAACAATACTGGGAGGAATTAAAAATGCCTGATTTTTCCGCTAAGGACGTTATGGATCTGCGCGGCCGCACCGGCTGCGGCATGATGGATTGCAAGAAGGCGCTGACCGAGTGCGAGGGCGACATCGAAAAGGCCATCGACTATCTGCGCGAAAAGGGCCTGGCCAAGGCCGCCAAGAAGCAGAGCCGCATCGCCGCCGAGGGCATCGTGGGCAGCTACATCTGCGACAAGTGCGGCACCGGCGCCATCGTCGAGGTCAACTGCGAGACCGACTTCGTGGCCAACACCCCCGAGTTCAAGGAGATGGTCACCGGCATCGCCAAGCAGATCATCGCCGGCAATCCCGCCGACGTCGACGCGCTTCTGGCCCAGAAGTACCTGGATACCGACCAGACCGTGTCCGACGTGGTCACCGAGAAGACCGCCAAGATCGGCGAGAAGATCTCCATCCGCCGCTTCGCCCGCTATGAGTGCGGCGAGAACGGCTATGTGGACAGCTACATCCACATGGGCGGCAAGGTCGGCGTGCTGGTGAAGGCCGAGGTCCCCGAGGTCAACGACACCGTGAAGGAAGTGCTGCACGACGTGGCGCTGCAGATTGCCGCCGCCTCTCCCGTGGCCCCCGAGTACGTGACCCGCGATCAGGTCAACCCCGCTCACCTGAACCACGAGACCGAGATCCTGGCCGCGCAGGCCCGCAACGAGGGCAAGCCCGAGAAGATCATCGAGAAGATGGTGCAGGGCCGCATCAACAAGTTCTATCAGGAGGTTTGCCTGGTGGAGCAGGTGTTCGTCAAGGACGGCGAGACCCCCGTCGGCAAGATGATCGAGAAGCGCGCGCCCGGGATGAAGATCGTCGAGTTCACCCGCTACAAGATGGGCGACGGCCTGGAGAAGAAGGTCTCCGACCTGGCCGCCGAGGTCGCCGAGCAGATCGGCAAGAAGTAATTCAAAACAGGAAAGGGAACGTGTTCAGCGCGTTCCCTTTTTTTCAAAGGAGCATACCATGTACAAGCGCATCATCCTCAAGCTCTCCGGCGAGACGCTGGCCCCGGAGAAGGTCTCCGAGTGCAACGCCTCCAACAGCTTTGACGCGGCACGGGTGGACCGCGCGGCGAAGGCCATCGTCGCCCTGCACGACATGGGCGTGCAGGTGGGCGTGGTGATGGGCGGCGGCAACATATGGCGCGGCCGCTTCACCGCCGAGATGAACCCGGTGCTGGCGGACCAAATGGGCATGCTGGCCACCATCATCAACGCCCTGGCGGTGCAGGACGCCATACTGCGCCTGGGCTGCGGCGCGGTGGTGTTCACCGCCCAGGAGATGACCCGCATCGCGGACCTCTACCGCGCCGACCGGGCCATCGAGGCCATGGAGCGCGGCGATATCGTGCTGCTCTCCGGCGGCACCGGCCACCCCTTCTTCACCACCGATACCGGCGCGGCGCTGCGCGCGGCGGAGCTCAGGGCCGACGCGGTGTTCAAGGGCACCACGGTGGACGGCGTGTACGATTCCGATCCCCATAAGAACCCCGACGCGAAGCTGATCCGCGATATCACCTACCGCGAGACCATCGAGCGCGGCCTGAGGGTGATGGACACCGCCGCCTTCCAGCTCTGCCTCGACCAGCACATCCCCTGCATCCGCGTGTTCAACATGGACGACCTGGACAACATACTGCGGGTCGCCCGGGGCGAAGCCATCGGCACCGTGGTGCACGAGTGAAATAATGGATAAAACCGCCGCGGACGCGCAATAAGCGCCCGCGGCGGTTTTTATGTATTATTATCAGTTGGACACCGTGAACGTCAGGCTGTCCTTCTTGCCGCCCCGCACGGCGGTGGCAGTGATGGTGACCCTGCCCGCTTTAAGGAAGCTGACCACGCCGTCCTTCACGGTGGCGACCTTTTTATTGGAGGACTTCCATCTGAAGCCGCCGGGGTCGGTGCCCTCGGGGACAGCGGGGGTGAGCGTGACGACGTCGCCCTTCTTCACGTAGGTGACGGCCAAATCCAGCACGACGTTGGAGGGCATGGTGGGATCGACCACGGTCAGGCTCAGGGTGCGCTTCCTGCGGCCCACCTTGAAGGTGAGCTTCGCGTTGCCCGCGCCCGTGGTGGCGACGATGCCGTTTTTGTCCACCGCCGCCACCTTCTTTTTGGAGGACTTGAAGGCGTAGCCCGCCGACGCGCCCGGGTTGATCTGGAAGATCGTGCCGATCAGCACGGTGGCCTTGGTGTAGTCCTTGGTCGCGGCGATCAGCTCGTAGCCAGGGGTGGGGGTAAACGGCGTGTCGGCCCTGACGATCCTGACCTTCCGGTCGCAGTTGATCGCGCCGCGCTCGCGCACGGGCACCACGGATTGATAGGCTTCGGGATGCTTTTTGAGCGTCGTGTACTTCCGCTTGCCGTTGACGACGATGAAGTACCGCGTGCGCGTGTCCTTGAACCGGCCGTTCTTGCTGACGTGGATCTTTTTTATCCGGTTGCCGTAGCACATCACGCCGGACACCTTGGGACAGCCCCTGAGGTTCAGCGCGGTCAGCTGGTTGTACCGGCAATGGACGGTCTTCAGCTCGGGCAGGTTGCCCACGGTCAGCGCGGTCAGGTTGTTATTCTCGCACCGCAGCGTTTGAAGCGCCTTGTTCTGGCTGACGTCCAGGCTGACCAGCCCCACGCCCGAGCACTCGAGGGCGGTGAGGTTCGGGAAAAACCCTATGCCCTCCAGCGACTGAACGAGATAATAGGGGGTGTAGTCCTCGCCCTCGATGACGCCCGAGCCCTGGGCCACGCCCGGCTTGAGCGAGGTGCCGTTGAGCTGTATGAGCAGCACGGCGTTCCGCTCCGCCTCGGACAGCGCGCCGTTGCCGTCCTGATCGACGCACCCCAGCGGCGTGCCCTGCGTGAGATAGGCCCGGAAGCCGGCGTCCGGGAAGTGGGCCTCGTCGATGGGGATCTCCCCGGAGGCCTCCATGACCTTCGCCGAAGCCTCGGGAGACTCTTCGGCGACCGCCTCGTCCGCCCCCGTCTGCGGCACGGGCGTTTCCTCCGAGGGCGCGTCATCGGCGAGGTCCTCCGGCAGCGCCTCTACAGGCTGAGCTGCCTCGGAGGTATCCTCGGGCGCCTCTTCCCGCAGCTCGACGGCTTCGTCCAGGGCGATGTCGGACGCCTCGCACACGACCGCGTCCACTTCCCCGGCGACCACCGCCTCCTCGGGGATATTGGCGGCTTCCGCGGGGATGTCCTCCGGCGTGGCGTCGGCATCTTCCTCCGGCGTGATGTCGGGCGCGTCCTCCGGCGCGTCGTCGGTCGGAGCGTAGGCTTCCTCGACGGCGACGACTTCCCCCTCGGGGGCCGCCTCCGCCATCGCCGCGGGGGTCAGCAGCAGCGCCGCGACCAGCAGCGCCGACAGCCACCCGGCTATGGGCTTCATCATACCGCATCCCTCCGATCATTGCTGATGATATTATAGAACGGTTAGGAGGGATAAGTCAAGCGCAAAGGCGGGGGAGCGTGTGTTAACCCACGTCCCCGGAGGCGATGCGGCCGTCCACGCCGATCGTCACCACCCGCAGGGGGACGGATTTGCCGCTGTTTCTGAGCGCCTCTCCGACGGCGTACTCCAGCCCGCCGCAGCAGGGCACCTCCATGCGGGCGACGGTGACGGAGCGCACGTCGTTTTCGGCGAGTATGTCCGTCAGCTTTTCGGAATAATCCACCCGGTCCAGCTTGGGGCAGCCCACCAGGCACACCCGGCCGCGTATGAAATCCTCGTGGAAGCCGGCGTAGGCGTAGGCCGTGCAGTCCGCGGCCACCAGCAGGTCCGCGCCGTCCAGCCACGGGGCCTTCGGCGGCACCAGCTTGATCTGCACCGGCCAGGTGCGCAGTTGGCTTGGCGCGCCGACACCGGAGGCGCCCGCCGGGGGCGGGGTCATGACCCTGGCCCGGGACCCGGGACAGCCCGCGGGCT
>JAFRFY010000071.1 GCA_017434085.1 Clostridia bacterium | reverse complement strand
GCCATGGCGTCCTTGAACAGCTGGCGGTCCTCCGCCTTGTCGATGGCGTCCACGTTCACGCCGATGAGCCTGACGCCGTGGGATTGAAGGAAGCCCTCGCGGTTGAGCTGCATGGCCAGGGTCAGGCCCGTCTGGCCGCCCAGGCCCGCCAGCATGCTGTCGGGCTTCTCCTTTTCGATGATGCGCTTGACGGTCTCGACGGTCAGCGGCTCCAGGTAGATTTCGTCGGCCAGGGCCTTGTCCGTCATGATGGTGGCGGGGTTGGAGTTCACCAGCACCACGTTCACCCCCGCCGCCTTTAAAACGCGGCAGGCCTGGGCCCCGGCGTAGTCAAATTCTGCCGCCTGGCCGATCACGATGGGGCCGGAGCCGATCATCAGTACCTTGTGGATATGTGGGTTCAGGGGCATGTTGAGAGCCTCCTTTGAATCGGTGATCGGGCGATGGGGGCATCGCCCCTACGGGTGCGGGGGTACGGGCGATGAGGGCATCGTCCCTACGGGGTTTGATCGCTTGACGGGAAATACCTGTCCAAGCACCATTTCAGCGGGTTCTCGTCAATGTATTTCCAAATCATACGGTATTCTTCATCGTTACGCACGATATGGTCATGAAATCCCTTCTGCCATAGGGAACGACCGGTCGTCATGCTGACGCTTCTCTTAAAGAAACGTATCACGTATCGTATGTCCGGACAGGCGCGGTCCGTACAGGTATGCGTGACGAGCAGCAGATGCACATGATTGGGCATGATTACATACTTCTCCAAATTCAATGACGGACCGTATCCGGACATGATTTGAAGCAACTGTTTCTCGACCTGCGTGCCCAAACTCGTCAGAGGCATATCCGGAAGCGCTTCCGGCTCTGAGTCCACCCGGAAGAGGCATTTTCTGTCCCGGGTACAGATTGTGATGAAGTACGCACCGGGTAGCCGATAGATATCGCTGGACAGCCGGTTGCGTTTTCTGACAGGCTTTTCATTCATGGCGTGTATACGATTCAAGGCGTAGGGGCGATGCCCTCATCGCCCGACGTTTTTTCCCTCCGCCATCAAAGCAACAAATCTGTCGAACAAAAACGACGTGTCCATGGGGCCGGCGCAGGCCTCGGGGTGGAACTGCACGGTGAAGGCGCGGTATTCGGGGTATTCGACGCCCTCGCAGGTCCCGTCGTTGGCGTTGACGAAGCGCACCCTGCCCGCGGGCAGGCTGTCGGATACCACCGCGTAGCCGTGGTTCTGGCTGGTGATGTAGGTGTGGCCGGTGACCAGGTCCCGGCAGGGCTGGTTGGCCCCGCGGTGGCCGTACTTGAGCTTTTCGGTCCTGCCGCCGGCGGCCAGGGCCGTGAGCTGGTGGCCCAGGCAGATGCCGAACAGGGGCGCCTTGCCCAGCAGCTTTTTGATTTCCGCGATGCAGGCGGTGTTCTCCGCCGGGTCGCCGGGGCCGTTGGACAGCATGATGCCGTCGGGACGCTCCGCCAGTATGGCCTCGGCGGGGGTGTCGCAGGGTACCATCTTCACCGCGCAGCCCCGCTTTTGAAGCTCGCGCTCGATGTTGGCCTTCGCGCCGTAGTCGATCAGCGTGACATTGAACCGCTTCTCGCCGCGGGCGGGGAAGAGCGCCGTCGCGCCGGTGGATACGGATTTGACCGCGTCCCGCACCGCGTAGGATTGAAGGGCCTCCAAGGACGGGGGCGGCGCGTCGCACAGCATGGCGTTCATCACCCCGGCCTCACGAAGGTGCTGGGTGACGGTGCGGGTGTCCACACCGCAGATGCCCGGCACGCCCCTGTCCTTCAAAAAGGCGTCCAGGTCGTATTGGCTGCGGAAGTTGCTGGGGGTGGGGCACCACTCCCGCACCACGTAGCCCTTCACCCGGCACTCGCCCTCGAAGTCCGCCTCGATGATGCCGTAGTTGCCGATCAGCGGGAAGGTCTGCATCACGATCTGGCCGTAGTAGCTGGGGTCGGTCAGGGTCTCGATGTAGCCCACCACCCCGGTGTTGAACACCAGCTCGCCGACGGAGGCCGCGTCCGCGCCGAAGGCCTCGCCCTCGTAAACCGTGCCGTCTTGCAATATCAGGTAGCGCTTCATAATCATACCTCGGTAAGGGAAAAATGTATAATTATTCGTAAATGGGAGGGGGGATATTCCGCTAAGCGAGGGTCGCCGCCATCACCGCCTTGATGGTGTGCATGCGGTTTTCGGCCTCGTCGAACACGATGGACTGAGGGCCTTCAAACACCTCGTCGGCGACCTCCATGCAGGTCAGGCCGTACTTTTCGTGGATCTTGCGGCCGATGCCGGTGCCCAGGTCGTGGAAGGAGGGCAGGCAGTGCATGAACACCGCGTCGGGCCGGGCCATGGCCATCAGATCGGCGTTGACCCGGTAGGGCTCGAGGTCGGCGATGCGCTCCGCCCACACCTCGTCCGGCTCGCCCATGGAGACCCACACGTCGGTGTAGATCACGTGCGCGCCTTTAACGGCCTCGGCGGGGTCCTCGATGAAGCGGACCGTCGCGCCGGTGTGGGAGGCGATGGCCTCGCATTCCGCCACCAGGGCGGGGTTCGGGAAGTATTTCCCGGGGGCGCAGGCCACGAAGTCCATGCCCAGCTTGGCGCAGCCCACCATCAGGCTGTTGCCCATGTTGTAGCGGGCGTCGCCCATGTAGACCAGCTTTATGCCTTTGAGCGTCCCGAAGTGCTCCCGGATGGTCAGCATGTCCGCCAAAATCTGGGTGGGGTGGAACTCGTTGGTCAGGCCGTTCCACACCGGCACGCCGGAATAGCGGGACAGCGCCTCCACGATCTCCTGGCCGAAGCCGCGGTACTCGATGCCGTCGTACATGCGGCCCAGCACCCGGGCCGTGTCCGCGATGGACTCCTTCTTGCCGATCTGGGAGCCGGTGGGGTCGAGGTAGGTCACCCCCATGCCCAGGTCGTGGCCCGCCACCTCAAAGGCGCAGCGGGTGCGGGTGGAGGTCTTTTCAAAGATCAGGGCGATGTTTTTGCCCCTGAAAGCGTCGTGGGCGACCCTCGCCTTCTTCTTTGCCTTCAATTCCGCCGCAAGGTCGATCAGCCCCAGTATCTCCTCCGGGGTGAAGTCCAATAGCTTCAAAAAACTTCTGCCCTTTAAGTTCATGTCGGACGCCTCCATGCTTGGTTTAATATCTGATATTATATTACCGTGAAGCGGGAAATGCAACCCGGGGAATGTAAAATTATGCGATATGAAATGAATAATTATACATAAAAAGTCCCCCGCTGGGGGCGGGGGACGGCATCGTATGGGAACAGATCAGGCGTTCAGCCGGGCGATGACGCTCTCCAGCAGGCCGTCGGGCAGGTTGCCGCCGCCGAAGCTGAGTATGCCGCGCAGGGGCATGTAGTTGAGCATGGCGAGGGTCATGTCGTCGGAGATGGCCTCGGCGGAGGCGGCGGATTCGGCCTCGCCGGGGTGGAAGGTGGCCTGCATGGCCGCCAGCAGGGGCTTCATGACCTCGCGGCCTCGGGGAGTTTTCATGACGTCCATGAAGATGCTGTCGGCGTCGTAATGTACCGGCAGGTCCACGGTGGAGGTCACGTTCACCACGGCCCTGAGCGGCAGGTCGCGGGAGGAGGCGCCGATCTCGACGGTGAAGTCGCCGGTCTCCACGTGCCAGTCGTGTATGGCGTCGCTCCAGTAGGCGAAGGCGCGCTTGCCCAGCGTGAAGACGACGTCCTTCGATTCGCCGGGGGCGAGGGCTATCTTCTCAAAGCCCTTGAGCTCCCGGAGGGGGCGGATGACGTCGCCGTCCACGTCGCCCACGTAGAGCTGCGCGACGGCCTTGCCCGGGCGCGCACCGGTGTTTTTGACGGTGCAGGTCACGGTCAGGGCGTCGGTGTCTTTGATACGGTCGGCGGACAGCCGCAGGTCGGAATACTCGAAGGTGGTGTAGGACAGCCCGTGGCCGAAGGGGAACAGCACGTCCATCTCCTTCTTGTCGTAATAGCGGTAGCCCACGAACACGCCCTCGCGGTACTCGGTGCCCCGGGGCTCGCCGCCGTAGAACAGGTAGGAGGGGTTGTCGGAGAGCTTGAGGGGGAAGGATTCCGCCAGGTGGCCGGAGGGGTTGGCGTCGCCGTAGAGGACGCGCACGGTGGCGAGGCCCACCGCCTGGCCGCCGAGGTAGGCCTCCAGCACGCCTTTGACGCTATTGATCCAGGGCATCTCCACCGGGGAGCCGTTGTGCAGCACCACCACGGTGTCGGGGTTGGCGGCGGCCACGGCCTCGATGAGCCTCGTCTGGCAGTCCGGCAGGCGCATGTGGGCGCGGTCGTAGCCCTCGGATTCGTAGGCGTCCGGCAGGCCCGCGAACACCACGGCCACCTTCGCGGCCCTCGCGGCGGCCACGGCTTCGGCGATCATGGCGTCGGTGGCGCAATCGTTTTTGACGTCGTAGCCCCGGGCGTAGGTCACCTTCATGCCCTCGGCGGCCTGCAGCGCGCCGGTGGTCTTGAAGCAGTTGATGTGGCTGGAGCCGCCGCCCTGAAAGCGGGGCTTTTCCGCGAACTCACCGATGAAGGCCACGGCATCGTCCTTCGACAGGGGCAGCAGATCGCCCTCGTTCTTCAAAAGCACCATGCACTCCGCGGCGATTTCGGCGGACAGCAGGTGCTGGGCCTCCTTGTCCCACGGGGTGTCGGGCTTCGCGTTTTCGACGGCGCGGTATACGATGTTGAGTATGCGCTCGCAGGCCAGGTCCAGCACGGCCTCGTCCAGCCTGCCGGACTTCACGGCCTCGACGATCTTTCGGTCGTTCACGCCGCCGGAGGCGGGCATCTCCAGGTCCAGCCCCGCGGCCACGCCGGCCACGCGGTCGGACACCGCGCCCCAGTCGGACATCACGTAGCCGTCGAAGCCCCACTCATCGCGCAGCACCTGGGTGAGCAGCCAGGGGTTTTCGGAGGCGTAGGTGCCGTTGATGCGATTGTAGGAGCACATCACCGTCCAGGGCTTGGCCTTTTTGACCGGGATCTCAAAGCCGGGGAAGTAGATCTCGCGCAGGGTGCGCTCGTCGGCGTCGGAGGAGGAGGACATGCGCCGGTGCTCCTGGTTGTTGGCGGCGAAGTGCTTGATGGAGGTGCCCACGTTCCGGCTCTGCACGCCCTGTATGTAGGCCGCGGCGATCTCGCCGGTCAGGTAGGGGTCCTCGGAGAAGTATTCAAAATTGCGGCCGCACAGCGGGGAGCGCTTGATGTTCACCGCGGGGCCCAGCACCACGGACAGGCGCTCGTGCTGGCAGGAATCGCCGATGGCCTCGCCCATGCGGGTCAGAAGCGCCCGGTCGAAGGACGCCGCGGTGGCGCAGGCGGCGGGAAAGCACACCGCCTTGATGGAGTCGTTCATGCCCAGGTGGTCGCCGGTATCGTCCTGCTTGCGCAGGCCGTGGGGACCGTCGGAGACCATCGTGGCGGGGATGCCCAGCCGCTCGACGGCCTTGGTGTGCCAGAAGTCCGCGCCGGAGCACAGGCCGGCCTTTTCCTCGAGGGTCATTTGAGAGATGGGGGTTTTTATGTTCATGGGGGTTCGCTCCTTTCAGGGAATTGGGAATGGGGAATGGGGAATTGGGGAATTGGGAATGGGGAATGGGGAATTGGGGTTACGACCTCTTCCGTCACGCTTCGCGTGCCACCTTCCCCTGAAGGGGACCTCGAAAAACCTCACTTTGCCGCAAACCTTACTTCGGAAAACCCTGTAAAACAAGGGTTCTTTGCGAAGTATTGTTTGCGAAAACAGGGTTTTTCGAAGTTGCCTGAAGGGGAAGGCTTTTGGATGGGGCCGTTTCGGTGATCCTACGCGGGAGGCGGCGCGGACGCCAAGAATGGCGTCCCTACGGAGGTGACTCAGGCTAACTATAATTCCTGACTCCTCATTCCTAATTCCTCATTCATCACCGTATATCGTACACACTCCGCGCCTTCACATCGCGGACTTCGCCGCGCAGTATCCGCACGCGGCGCTCACCGGCGTTCATGTCGAAAAAGTTATCCTCGAGCACGGTGTCGGGGCCGGCCTGGATCTCCACGGAGCGGGCGTAGGCCGCGGCGGTGACGACGATGGCGTCGCCGTCCAGCCGGGCCTCGAGGCGCGGGTCGGCGAAATTGAAGTGCTTGGGCGCGCAGAAGAGCACGCTGCCGCCGCCCACGCGGGCGCCGTCCTGATCCTCGAGGTCGTAGGAATAGTAGCAGTCATAGAAGCCGAAGGACGAGAAGTCCTGGGTTTCGGAGAGCCAGCGGGCGCTCAGGGCGGGCACGGTGACGTCGAAGCGGCCCTCCCGGATCACGGAGGCGTCGGGCCGGCGCAGCGCCCAGCGGGCCGTGCCGGTGAAGTCGGCCGGGGTGTCGTTGGTCACGCACAGCCGGGCGGACATGCGGTCGGGGAAGTGCTCGGCGTTGATGTTGGTGTTCTGGGAGAGTATGCCCTCCTCGTGGCAGGAGATCAGCACCGGCGCGAAGAAGCGCTTTTCGTAGTAGTGCAGCGCCTTCCAGCGGCCGTAATAATCGATGGAGGACCAGCTGATCACCGGCCAGCAGTCGTTCAACTGCCACACCACCGCGCCCATGCAGCGGCCCCGGTGGCGGCGCCAGTGCTCCACGCCGTACTGCATGGCCTGGGCCTGCAGAAGCTGGGAGGCGTACACGAAGGCGTCGAAGCTGTTGGGGTAGAGGTAGGTCTGGGACAGGTACTCCGCGATCTTGCCGTTGGCGGAGGCGTTGCGCTGGTGCTTCTCCATGACGCGGGAGAACACGTTGCGGTCGGCGGGCTCGGTGAAGGACTCGACGGTGGCCATGCAGGGGAAGGACTGGAAGCCGAACTCCGACACGTAGCGGAACAGGAACTTGCGGTACTCGGTGAAGGGCTTCAAACCGTGCCACACGTCCCAGTAGTGCACGTCGCCCTTGTCCGGGCTCTGGGGCTCGTCAAAGCTGCCGCCGCTGGAGGGGCTGGAGGGCCAGTAGAAGGTGTCGGGGTCCTCGGTTTTCAGCACCTGGGGGATGATGTACTCGTACATCTTGATGTAATCGGCCACCTCCCGGGGGTTGTTGACCCACTCGCCCTCCTTGACGAAGGATTCCATCTCGTTGTTGCCGCACCACAGCGCCAGGGAGGCGTGGTGGCGGATGCGGCGCACGTTGTCGATAAACTCGGCGCGGATGCTCCGGTCGAACGCGTCGGTCAGGTAGTACACCGCGCAGGCGAACATGAAGTCCTGCCACACCAGCAGGCCCAGCTCGTCGCAGAGGTCGTAGAACCAGTCCTCCGGGTAGCATCCGCCGCCCCAGACGCGAATACAGTTCATGTTGGCCAGCTTCGCGTCCTCCAGGAGCCGCCGGGTGCGCTCGGGGCTGCGGCGGCCCAGCAGGTTGTCCTCGGGGATGTAGTCCGCGCCCATGGCGAACACCTTCACGCCGTTGACGATGTGGCAGAAGGTCTCGCCCATACCGTCGGGGTCCTTTTCCCGGCAGACGGACAGCGTGCGCAGGCCGATATTGCCCCGCCACGAGTCAAGCTGGGCGCCCTGGCAGGTCAGCGCCACCTCCACACTGTACAGCGGCTGGTCCCCCAGCCCCGCGGGCCACCACAGCATGGGGTTTTCCACGGCGATCTCGCAGGCCTCGCCGGTGGCGAAGAGGACGTCGCCGTCGGGGGCGGTGACGGTGACGCTCAGGCGCAGGTCGGCCTCCACGAGGCGGGTCAGGTGGGTATTCACGCTGAGGACGACCCTGCCGCCTTCGTGGCGCTGGCGGATGTGCACGTCCCGGATGCGGGCGTAGTCCACGCCGAGGAGCTTGATATCCCGCCATATGCCGCAGTCGGGCAGCCGGGGACCCCAGTCCCAGCCGAACATGCAGTGGGCCTTGCGGATCTGGGGGAAGCCCTCCATGGCGTCGGAGGAGCCCTCCACGAACCGCCTGGCATTGGCCTCGCGGATGAAGCGGGTGGGGGAGGCGAAGGTCACGGAGATCTCGTTTTCACCCTCATGCAGCAGGGATTTCACGTCGTACTCCCAGGTGCGGTGCATGTTGTCCGCCGCGCCGGCGCGCGCGCCGTTTATGTCGATCGTCGCAAGCGTGTCCAGCCCCTCGCAGCGCAAAAGCACCTGGTCGCACCTGAGGAGGTCCGCGGGAACTAAAAAAACACGGTGGTAGACGAAATCCTGCTCCATGATCTGAAGCGCCGCCGTCTCGTTGTCCCGCCAGAAGGGGTCCGCGATCTCCCCGTCGTTCAGAAGGTCGTTGTACATGTCCCCCGGCACCGTCGCGGCCAGGTTTTTCCTGCGCAGGCCCGGTATATCCAAAAGCCACGCGCCGTTCAATGATACTGTGTTCATGCTCCGCCTCCGGTTCGTTCCGTTTGCTTTTAATATATATTAAATCGACCCCGGCGTCAATACTTTGATCGGGGGACCGCCGGGGGAAGGGGCCGCCTGTCGGCTGAAATGTGAAATTGTATTGAAATTTATGGATATGGGTGTAGTAATTCTATATTAACCCCGGGGCTGTGAAAATAGGTAACCATCTAAGTAACTCGAAAATGCTACAATTCAGTAAGACCATGGAATAGTAGAGGGGTATGCCCTTCAACGGCGCTTGCGCGGACGGCGCGGGATGCCGCGGCGCGACGATAACGCCCGGAGAACCCCGCCGGAACCGATGTGCGAAAGGGAATAAAATGACCGATAAAGAGCTTAGAAAGCTGCATCGAGAGGATCTTTTGCAGATACTGATCAGCCAGCAGCGTCAGATCGACGAGCTGAACGCCGCGCTGGAGGAAAGCGAAGCCGCGCTCAACGATAAAAAGATCGCCCTTGAGGAATCGGGCTCCATCGCGGAAGCGGCGCTGCGCTTAAGCGGGGTGTTCACCGCGGCGCAGGACGCGGCGGACCGCTATTCCGAGGAGATGCGCGAGCGCGCCGACGCGCTGGTCGCCGAGGCGCAGCGCAGCGCGGAGGAGATACTCTCCCAGGCGCGCGAGGAAGCCCGGAAGCTTAAGAGCGACGCGCGGCGGGAGGCCGCGCCG
>JAFRFY010000070.1 GCA_017434085.1 Clostridia bacterium | reverse complement strand
CCCAGGATGTTCTGCTTCTGCTCGCCGTTGGGGTTCATCTCGACGTTGTACTCCTCCAGGTCCTTGCCCAGGCGGTACAGCACCGGGGTCTCGCCCATGAAGGAAGCGTCCAGGAAGTGCCCCATGTACTTGCGTGCGATCTTGCCGGTAATCGTATCAGGCATAATATTACATCCTTTCTGTCACTCTGTAAGTGACCTTGATCTGTATCTGGTAGCGCGCGAAGGCGCTGCCCATTGCGATGGGATAGCCGCTGATGGTCGGCACGATGCCCACCACCTCGCCGCCGTCCCAGTCGGGAAAGTCGCGGGCGTTGTTGCGGTCGATGATCCACGCGGCCACGTCCTGCATCACGCCCAGGTTGTCGAGATTCTGCTGGAAGGCGTCGCCGTAGGGCTCGCGGGAGGCGAACACGAAGTTCTGATCCTGCGTATCCCGCAGCACCATCTCGCCCAGGATGTTCTCCCGGTACTTGAGCGCCGTCGGCGTCGCGTCCAGCGAGTAGCTGCCGTTCTCGGCCAGGTAGTCCACCCCGAAGGCCCGCCCGCGCTGGATGGCCGGGCAGCGCCGCAGCCACGTCCGGAGGGCCCCGGTATTGTTGGTATCCGGCATACGGTATCACTCCCCTTGTATCATCACGCGCGATCTCGTGCGCGATGGGACCCGGCGCGTTAGCGCTGGGCGCGCGCGATTCCTCTTATTTCGTCCAGCCATTCGGTCAGGTGGTCGGCCTTGGCTCTTTCGAACCAGAATGCCCCGGCTTTGGTGTTCTGCGCCGTGTCGTATTGCAGTTTTCTTCCGGTTGGGTGTTTCGGGCGTCCAGGCGGAGACCACCAGCCCATGACCACGCCGGTCTCAGGGTCGATGTCCGGGATATTCGGCCCGTACACTTCTCCGTAATACTGGTATCGGGCATAGGGCGTGTTCCAGATCACCAAGCCGCTGCCGATCTCGGTGCTCAACTGTGCCGAGAACTCCAACACTCGGTTCGGGCTCGCTGGAATATAGCCTCCCTCGATGCAGCCGTCGATCACCTTCTGGTCGATGAACCGCTGCACCCTCCCGCCCTTCTCCAGCCCATAAGCCGCCAGCAGGTCGTTCGGGTCCAGGTTCGCCTCCAGCCTCGCGCTGATGCTGAACACGTTCTCACCTCCGGCTTCTCACCGATAAACGCGACAATTTCACGTTTAATCGTGTTTTTTGCACGTTTAAACGCTTTTTTGCGCGTTTGTTCGCGTTTTTTGTACGCTGAATCACGTTTTTGCACGTTTTTGGGCATTACGTCCCGGTGATTCGCCAGTGCGGCGCGTTCGGTGCGCGCCGGTTGTCGGTCACGCCCAGGATCACCACGCAATCCGCGCAGGTCGCCTTCAGCTCCGCCGGAGTCCAGTCGTCGCCTTCCAATGCCGCCTTCACTACGATGTCGCCGCCCTTCAGCGTCCACAGCCCGGACACGTCCTCGGCGCTGGCATAGCTCACGGGGTCGGTGTACTGCTTCCCGCCGGTCCCAGCGTCCACCGGAATCCGAATGGTCGCCTTGTTCGCCGCCACCAGGCCGCCCTTGCTGGCGTCCACCGTGCTGGCGTCCGTGGCCCACCAGCGCGCGTCGGTGATCACCGTCGGCACCCACACGTTGCCGCCCACATCGGGGTCGACCCGGGTGTTGAAGACGGTGATGGCATCGTTGCACAGTTTCATCACACCAGCCCCCTGTACAGCAGCGGCACGCCCTCGTCATCCTTCACGCCGTACAGCAGCCGCCGAAGCTCGGCATTCAGCTGCCTTTCGACGTTGGCCGTCTGATCAGCGGCGCTGCCGTAGTTCTCGGAGTAGCCGTCGGTGGAGAAGGAGGCCACCAGGGGCGCGCCGGCCTGGGCGTCCACGCCCACAACGCCGTCGGCCTTAATGATCGACATCATGGCCAGCTTCACGGCCTCGGGGACTTCGGCCATGGCCTCCACGCGGCTGTCGGTGAGGTAGTCCACCCGCTTGCGCGCCTTGAACTCGGCCAGGGTGAAGTCCGCCTCTGGCAGCGTGCCGCCGTAGGATTGGTATTCGTCATAGGTCAGATACAACGCCCTTCGCTCCTTTCGTTGTTTTTAGGCAATAGGCAATAGGCAAAAGGCAATAGGAGGGACGGCGGCAGCCACTATTCCTATTGCCTATTCCCTATTCCCTATTGCCTATT
>JAFRFY010000069.1 GCA_017434085.1 Clostridia bacterium | reverse complement strand
GAGCACGTTCATGACGGCCTGGGTGCCGACGATCTGGCTGGTGGGGGTCACCAGCGGCGGATAGCCGAAGTCCTCGCGCACGCGCGGCACCTCCGCCAGCACGTCGTAGAGGCGGTCGGACTGGCCGGCCTGCTTGAGCTGGTTGAGCAGGTTGGACAGCATGCCGCCGGGCACCTGATACTTCAGGGTGTTCACGTCCACGCGCAGCACCTTCGGGTCCAGCACGCCCTGCTCCTGCAGCTTCTGGGCCACGCCGCGGAAGTGCTCGGTGGCCTTGGTGATCAGGTTCAGGTCCAGGCCGGTGTCGTACTCGGTGCCCGCCAGGGTGGCCACCAACGGCTCGGTGGCCGGCTGGGAGGTGCCGTTGCCCAGGGGGGACAGCGCGCAGTCCACGATGTCCACGCCCGCCTCGATGGCCTTGAGGTTGGTCATATCGCCGATGCCGGCGGTGTTGTGGGTGTGCAGGTGGACCTTGGTCTCGGGCTTGAGCGCCTGCTTCAGGGACTTGACCAGCGAATAGGCCTTGTAGGGCAGAAGCAGGTTGGCCATGTCCTTGATGCAGATGTTGTCCGCGCCCAGCTTTTCAAGCTCCAGCGCCAGGTTCACGAAGTACTCCTCCGTGTGCACGGGGCTGATGGTGTAGCTCAGCGCCACCTCGCAGATGCCGCCGTACTTCTTGGTGGCCTTGATGGCGGGCTCCAGGTTGCGGGTATCGTTGAGGGCGTCGAATATGCGGATGACGTCGATGCCGTTCTTGATGGACAGGCGGGTGAACTCATCCACCACGTCGTCGGCGTAGTGGCGGTAGCCCAGTATATTCTGGCCGCGGAACAGCATCTGCAGCCTGGTGTTGGGCAGCGCCTCCTTGAGCTTGCGCAGGCGCACCCAGGGGTCCTCGTTCAGAAAGCGCAGGCAGCTGTCGAACGTCGCGCCGCCCCAGCACTCCAGGGAATAATAGCCAACCTTGTCCAGCACCTCGCAGGCGGGCAGCATGTCCTCCAGGCGCATGCGGGTCGCGGCCTGGGACTGGTGCGCGTCACGAAGGATGGTTTCGGTAATCATCACTTTCGCCATGGTTTTTTTCCTCCGTTTTATGTCATTACTTCGCAAACAGCGCGATGAACACGCCCGCGGCGACCGCGGAGCCGATGACGCCGGCCACGTTGGGGCCCATGGCGTTCATCAGCAGGAAGTTGCCGGGATCGGCCCTCTGGCCCTCCTTCTGGGACACGCGGGCCGCCATCGGCACGGCGGACACGCCCGCGGAGCCGATCAGCGGGTTGATGTTGCCGCCGGAGAGCACGTTCATCAGCTTGGCCAGCAGCACGCCGCCGGCGGTGCCGCAGGAAAACGCCACGACGCCCAGCACCACGATCTTGATGGTGTTCCAGGTCAGGAAGGTGGAGCCCTGGGTGGTCGCGCCGACGGTCAGGCCCAGGAAGATGGTGACGATGTTGCACAGCTCGTTCTGGGCGGTCTTGGAGATGTGCTCCACGACGCCGCACACGCGCATCAGGTTGCCCAGCATCAGCATGCCCACCAGGGAGGCCGCGTCAGGCAGCAGCAGAGACACGATGATGGTCACCACGATGGGGAAGACGATGATCTCGGTCTTGGAGACCGGGCGCAGCTGCGCCATGCGGATCTTGCGCTCCTTCTCGGTGGTCAGGGCGCGCATGATCGGGGGCTGTATGACCGGCACCAGGGCCATGTAGGAATACGCGGCCACGGCGATGGGGCCCAGCAGGTGGGGCGCCAGCTTGGTGGTGACGAATATGGCCGTCGGGCCGTCCGCGCCGCCGATGATGCCGATGGCGCCGGCCTCCTTGGCGGAGAAGCCCAGGGCCTTCGCGCCGATGAAGGTCAGGAAGATGCCCAGCTGCGCGGCAGCGCCCAGCAGCAGGCTCTTGGGGTTGGCGATCAGGGGCGCGAAGTCGGTCATCGCGCCGACGCCCATGAATATGATGGGCGGGAAGATGCCCCACTTGACGCCGTGGTACAGGTAGTACAGCAAGCCGCCGTTGGCGGTCTGCAGGCTGTACTGCATCATGCCGGTGGCCTCGTTGAAGCGGTAGGTGACGTCGGTGGCGTCCTTGCCCAGGCGCTGTGCGGCCACGGCGGCGTCCTTGAGGCTGTCGTAGAAGGTGAAGTGGGGATGACCCATCAGGCCCGCCGCGGGCAGGTTCGCCAGCAGCATGCCGAAGGCGATGGGCAGCAGGAGCAGGGGCTCGAACTGCTTGACGATGGCCAGGTACAGAAGCACGCAGGCCACCGCGATCATGGCGTACTGACGCCAGTCGCCCCGGGCGAAGCCGGTGTTGGCGGCGATGTTCTTCAGGCCCTGTATGACGCTGATGTCCGGATCCTCGCTCTGCTGGCTGGCGGCCTCCACGGCCTCGGCGACCTCGGTAGCGTCCGCCAGCTCGTTGGGCATATACTCCGACGCTTTCGCCGGAGCGTCCGCCGCCTGCTCAGCCGCCTCGGGTTGGGCCGTCGATTCCGCGGCGTTTTCCGCGATGGCCCAGCCCGCGAGCAGCATAAACAGTATCAGCAGACACGCAAAGGCGCGCGTCGCGCTGCTCTTTTTCATTTTGAACATGCGTGAACCCTCCCGATGCTTAGTTCAGGGAGATCATCAGGTCGCCGGTATTGACGGTGGCGCCCTTGGTTACGTTGATGGAGGCCACGATGCCGTCGGCGGGCGCGGCGATTTCGTTTTCCATCTTCATGGCTTCGAGGATCAGCAGGGTCTCGCCGTTCTTGACGCTCTGGCCCACGGACACCTTCACGTCCAGCACGGTGCCGGGCATGGGGGCCTTGACGGGGGTGCCGCCGACAGCGCCGGCAGCGGCGGGCTTGGCAGCGGCCTTGGGGGCGGCGGCCTTGGGGGCGGGCGCGGCTACGGGCGCGGGCGCGGCCACAGGCGCGGCGACGGGCGCGGCGGCAAAGGTCGGGGCGCCGCCGATTTCTTCAACTTCCACTTCGTAGGACTGACCGTTAACGGTGATCGCAAACTTGCGCATGGTGATTCCTCCTAAATATATTTCAGTAATGGAAACTTCCCTGTACGATTTGTCAGAACCTGTAAACCTGCTCGGCGCGGGAGGCGCGGTTCCAGCCGGAGACCTTGCGCACCCTGCGCACCACCAGGGACTTGCCGGAATTGTCGAAGGCGGCGATGGCGGCGGCGATCACGGCGATCAGCTCGCTGTCGTCGGTGACGTCCTCCATAACGGGCTCCGGCGCGGCGGCCGGCGCGGGCGCGGGGGCGGCGGGCTTTTCGACCACCGCGGCCCTGGCTTTCGCCTGCTTCTTGGCGGTCACGCCGGCGAACACGGCGCCCATGATCTTCACGGCGCAGATCAGTATCGTCAGGCCGAGAAAGACGATGAACATGCCGATGACCGCGGTGATGCCGCCATAGGACAGCGCATTCAATATACCCATTTCACACCCTCCTTACAGCGGCATGTTGCCGTGCTTCTTGGCGGGCTTGTTCTCGCGCTTGCCGGAGAGCATCTCCAGCGCGGCGGCCAGTATCTGGCGGGTCTGGGCGGGCTCGATCACGTCGTCCACGTAGCCCTTGACCGCGGCGTTGACGCCGTCGGCCACGTCCGCCATGTACTTTTCCTCCAGCTCCGCGCGCTTGGCGAAGGGATCGTCGGCGGTCTTCAGTTCGTCGGCGCAGTTGAGCTGCACGGCGATCTTCGGCGTCACGGCGCTGATCACGGCGCCCGGCCAGGCGTACACCATGTCGCAGGCGGCGCGGGAGGCCAGCGCGGCGTAGGCGGTGCCGATGGCGCTGCCGATCACCAGCGCGACGCGGGCGTTGGTGCCCTCGGTCATGGCGTACATCAGCTGCGCGCCGGCGCGGGCCAGCTCGCCCTGGGGCGCGGTGGAGACCTTCATGCCCATGGAATCCACCACGGTGATCACCGGGATGGAGAAGCAATCGCAGAAGCTGGCAAAGCGGGAGGCCTTTTTCGCGCCGTAAACGGTGATGCGGCCCTCGTCCCTGCCGGGCTGGTTGGCGATGAAGCCCACGGTGCTGCCGCCGATCTTGGCGATGGCGGTGACCATGGAGGGCGCGAAGCCCTCGGAGAGCTCCACGATATCGTTCATATCCGCGATGCGCTTTAAGATGTCGCGCACGTCGTCCACCTGGGTAAGGGCGTTCAAATCGCCCAGCTCGCGGTTGACGTCGTCCGCACTCTCGCCGATGACCTCGTCCATGTTGTTGCAGGGCAGGAAGGCGGCCAGCCTGCGGGCCATGGCGATGGCTTCCTCGTCGGTCGCGGCGACCAGCTGCGCCATGCCGGATTTCATGGAGGCTTCGCAGCCGGCGATCTGCTCCAGACTCACTTCCCTGCCGGCCGCGGCGGAGACCACCTGCGGGCCGTTGACGAACAGCGCGCCGTTTTTGCTCATGACGGTGATATCGCTCATGCCGGCGATGGCGGAGGCGATGCCGCCGCACTGGCCCAGCACCACCGCCACCTGCGGCACCACGCCGGACAGGGCGGAGACCTTGCCGGCCATCAGCGCGTAGGCGTTCATGGCGTCGATGCCCTCGTCCAGGCGCGCGCCCGCGGTGTCCAGTATGGCGTACACCGGCGCGCCGGTCTTTTCGGCCAGCTCCATCACCTTCAGCACCTTGCGGGCGTGCGCCATGCCCACGGAGCCGCCCTTGACGGTGAAGTCCTGGGCGTACACATAGGCGGGCGCGCCGTCGATCAGGCCGTAGCCCGTGACCACGCCGGCGTCCGCGTTGAGCACGTCCAGCTCGACGAAGCTCGCCGCGTCCAAAAGCAGCGCGATGCGCTCCCGGGCGAGGAGCTTGCCCGCGGCCTTCTGCTGTTCGCAGAGGGTCGCGTCACCCTTCAAAATCGCAAGCTTGCGCTCACGAACGACGGGTAGATTGCGTTCCACATTCATTTTCTTTCCCTCCATGCTCGTATTGCAACAGATAAAATATCCAACGAAACCCGAATTCCCATTTTCGACATTCCCGCCTCTTTTCCTCTATAAACAAGGTTAATTTTCGTGGAATATTGGCATCACGGCGCCTCAGGCTCCCCTCGGGGATGCACCATTTGCGCTTAATTTAAGTCACAATGTTGTCGTTTGAGTATTGTGGATACTTCTGTTATAATATACGGTGTAATGGTGTCCTGTGGGCACCGATAGGCGTATGATTTTCCCATGAGCGCGACGGCGTTCGGAAAGGTGACATACTATGCAGATGACATTCGATCAGGCCATAAAGCCCGGCTTTCTGCAGGCTTTCGCCTTCAGGCGGAACAGCGGCTACGTGATGCGCTCCGAAAAGCGCCCCGGCTACGGCGGCAGCGCCGGCGGCGGGCGCAACAACCGCAAAAAGCCCCGGCGTCCCAAGGCGGGCATACTGTACATCCTGCTGACGCTTATGGTGCTGCTGGTGGTGTGGCCTGTGGGCATCGTGATGCTGTGGCGCAGGAAGGTGCGCATGTCGGCGGGCACGAAGCTGCTCATCTCCCTTTTGACGCTGTGCGTGAGCGTGTTCCTGATCGTATTCGCGCTGACCATTCACGTGGACAACCCGAAGTACACCGAGTTCCAGGACAAGGCCAACGACTGGCTCAACCGCGCCGCCGCGGACGTGGCGGTGGCGGGCGACGCGGCCTACAAGAAGGGCGTGGAGACCTGGGACATCATGACGGATTGCGCCGACCTGGCCGCGAAGCCCGTGATGAACAACCTGGCCGACGGCATCGACAAGGCGGTCGAGCTGACCGGCGGCCTGCGCGATAAACTCCGCGGCGCGCCGGACGCCACGCCGTCCCCCGAGCCCGCCGACACCGCCGCGCCGGAGGTCACGCCGGATGTGACCGACGCGCTGCCGGAGCTCATCGAGATCAGCCTGCCCGAGCTCACGCCCGATCCCGAAAGCGGCATGCCGCTGTCCAACGGCACGCTGACCGCCGCGGGCGAATTCAGGCCCGACGAGACCCCCGCGCCCACCGACACCCCCGCGCCCACGCCGGAGCCCACGCCGGAGCCCACCGCGACCGCCGAGCCGGAGGACGGCGAGGACATCCAGTGGACCTCCGCGGAGGACGCCG
>JAFRFY010000068.1 GCA_017434085.1 Clostridia bacterium | reverse complement strand
GCGCTCTGGTCGATGATCGAATGCTCATAGGCCTTGAGCTTGATGCGGATCTTCTGGTTTGCCATGGTCTTTCCTCCTGTTGAACTCATGCACACGCTGCCGGGCGTGTCCTATTGTTTTTTCATTCGACGGGCATGAGCTCCGTCGTCCGATTGCGGGACATCGTCCCCGGACATAGTCCCCGGAAATTACCGGCATTGTATGAGGCATACGCGCCGCAACCTTCCGGTTCATCCCATTCGCGGCCTGCCGAGCCCCTCCGTCCGCACCGCCTCCGGCAAAGGCGCATGCGTACCGCTCACACAGACCTTATCTATTATAGCCCAACAATGCCGTATAATCAAATTAAGAATTTGGTACATGGCGGGGATTTGGCATGTTTAACCAAGTTTTAACGCGGGGGATCAGGCAATAGGGAATAGGCAAAAGGGAATAGGAATAGCAGGGGAGGGAACAGGGAACAGGGAACAGGGAACAGGGAACAGGGAACAGGGAACAGGAATAGCAGGCCGTAGGGGCGATGCCCTCATCACCCGGAACCTATCCCCGTCGTAGGGGCGATGCCCTCATCGCCCGCAGGGAACAGGCACTATCATTTCGTAGGGGCGATGCCCTCATCGCCCGCAGGGAACAGGTAGCATCATTTCGTAGGGGCGATGCCCTCATCGCCCGCAGGGAACAGGCAATATCATTTCGTAGGGGCGATATTCGCGCGCGATGAAGGCATCGTCCCTCCACTCCGATATTCGCGGCAGCAGCCATTCCTGTTCCCTGTTCCCTGTTCCCTCTTCTGCAATCCCTAATCCCTAATCCCCCTCCGTAACCCCATTCACCCGCTCCGTCATCACCAGCAGCAACACGGCGAACAACGCCAGATACCAGGGGAACAGCCTTATGCTCGTCGCCCCGGCGATCACGCCGAACAGCGGCGGCATGAAGGTGGAGCCGGTATACGCCGCGGCCATCTGTATGCCGATGATCGCCTGGGAGTTTTTCTCGCCGAAATTGTGGGGCGTGGCGTGTATGATGGACGGGTACACCGGCGCGCAGCCCAGCCCGAACACGATCAGCCCCGCCAGCGCGGGCAGCGTGCGCTTCACCGGCAGCATCACCAGCGCCATGCCCGCCAGCATCACGCCCACGCCGATGCGGATCATCCGCTTATCCCCCAGCCGGTCGGCCACGAAGCCGTTCAGAAACCGCCCGAAGGTGATGCCCAGGTAGAACAGCGAGGCGAACCGCGCCGCCGTGCCCGCCGCCACGCCCCGGGCCTCCACCAGGTAGCTGCTGGCCCACAGGCCGGCGGTGGTCTCCGCCGCGCAGTAGCCCAGGAAGGCCAGCAGTATCGCCGGCACCCCGGGGATGCGCAGCGCCCCTGTAAGCCCCAGCGGCTTCGGGTCGGCGTCGGGCTGAGCGCCGTCGCCCTCGCCGCGGCGCTTCCACATGGGCAACGATATGAACAGCACCGCCGTCAGCGCCACCTGCATCAGCGACACCGTGCGGTAGCCGCCCTGCCAGTTGTTGTCGCGCGAAAGCCACGCCGCCATGATGTACGGGCTGATCGACGCCCCCACGCCCCAGAAGCAGTGCAGCCAGCTCATGTGCCGGGAGGAGTAGTGCAGCGCCACGTAGTTGTTCAGCGCCGCGTCCACCGCCCCCGCGCCCAGGCCGTAGGGGATCCCCCAAAGGCACAGCGCGAGCACCGAGTCGGATATCGAAAACCCGAACAGCGCCACCGCCGTCATGCCCACGCTGATCGCGGTCACCAGCCCCGCGCCCAGCCTGCGCGTCAGTCGGTCGGACATCAGGCTGGACACGATGGTCCCCCCGGCGATGATCATGGAGATCATGCCCGCCTGGGACAGCGGCGCACCGAATTGCAGCCGCATCACCGGCCAGGCGGAGCCCAGCAGCGAGTCCGGCAGCCCCAGGCTGATGAAGGCGATGTAGATGATGGCAAGCAGCAGTGAAAACATGGTCTCCTCCTCCGGGCGTTGACAGCCCCGCGCGATGATGCTATTATTATATGGACAATAACCCGCGTATTCTATCACTATCAAGCCGGATTTTATAAGGATATGGGCCAACATGAACGAGATACGGACGATCATCGACGACGTGACGCTGGAGGAGACCGCCGCCTCGGTGGAGGCCGCCTTCCCCTACCGCGCCGACCGGGACATACTCGACCCCATGGCCGGGGGCTGTTTCCCCTGGCACTGGCACGGGGACGTGGAGCTGTTCACCGTGGAATCCGGGGCGCTCCGCTACAGCCTGCCCGGCACGACCCGCGACTTTCACGCCGGGGACGTGGGGTTCGTCAACGCCAACGTGCTGCACATGACCCGCTGCCTGGGCGGGCAGCGCTGCGTGCTGCAGGAGCACATCTTCCTGCCCCGGCTGGTGGGCGGGACCTCCGGCAGCGCCATCGACTTAAAGTACGTGCAGCCGCTTCTGATGAACCGCCGGGCGGAGCTTTTATCCATTCCCGCCGACGCGCCCGGGGCGGAGGAGATGCGGCGGCTGATGCGGGACGCCATCGACGCCTTCGGGGCGCGGACGCCGGGCTTCGAGGTCGCCGTGCGCAACGCCATGAGCACCCTCTGGCTTCAACTGCTGGCCCTGGCCCCGGAGGGCGGCGCCGGGCGGGGCAGCGCCGACGAGGTCCGGCTCAAGGCCATGCTGCGGTTCATCGACGAAAACCACGCCGAGCCGCTGACCCTCGACGACATCGCCGCCGCCGCCAGCGTCGGTCCCCGGGAGGCGTCCCGCTGCTTTCGCCGGCAGCTGAACCTGTCCCCCTTCGAGTACCTGATCGGCTGCCGCGTGGACCGGGCGGCGGAGCGCCTGCGCGCCACCGACCAGAGCGTCACCGACATCGCCCTCGGCTGCGGCTTCGGCTCCGTCAGCTACTTCGGCAAGCTGTTCAGGGAAAGGCTGGGCATGACCCCCTCGGAATACCGTCGGGCGCGAGGGGGATGATAAACATAAGACCGGGAGGCATGGACGAACGTCCATGCCTCCCGATATGTTCTTTTCCCTCATCGCATACCCTTGTCATAGGGGATGCCCTCCGCCTTGGGCGCGGCGGAATTCTTGGAGAATATCGCCAGCACCACCAGGGAGATGATGTAGGGCAGCATGTTGTAGACCGTCGAGGGCAGGTTCAGGTTCTTCAGGAACGCGAAGCCCGTGTACACGTTGGACAGTGAGCGGAACAGCCCGAACAGCAGCGCGGCCAGCGCGATCTGCTGGGGCTTCCATGCGCCGAAGATCATGACCGCCAGGGCCAGGAAGCCGAAGCCCGCCACGCCGTTTTCAAACTTCCAGGCGCTCACGCCGGCGGTGATGTACACCAGTCCGCCCAGCCCGCCCAGCAGGCCGGAGATCAGCACGCCCGCGTAGCGCATGCGGTACACATTGATGCCCACGGAGTCCGCCGCCTGCGGATGCTCGCCGCAGGCCATCAGCCTGAGGCCGAACTTGGTCTTGTACAATATAATATAGGAAGCGATCAGCAGTATCACCGCCAGCACCATGAACCAGCTGAACTCGGTGCCGGGCACGATCACGAAGGCCTTCTTGGCCTCCACGTACATGATCTCGGAGGATACGTTGGAGGAATCCGCCGCGGTGTTGATGGCCTTCACGATAACCGTGGCCGCCGAAACGCCCAGCAGGTTCATGGCGGTGCCCACCAGGGTCTGGTCCGCCTTGAAGTTGATGGCCGCCACCGCCAACAGCAGCGAGTAGAGTATCCCGGCGAGCATCGCGGCGATGGCGGTGACGCAGAATATCACCGCGGGCGCGGTGCCCGTCGGCAGGTAGCGCATCACCAGCGCGCCGCCCAGGGCGCCGAACACCATGATGCCCTCCAAACCGATGTTGATGACGCCGGAGTGCTCGGAGAAGCATCCGCCCAGGGCCACCAGCATCAGCACCGAGGTAAAGATCAGCGTGTATTGCAATAACAGCATCATGCGTCATGCCCTCCCTTCCGGCTCTGCCTGGCATCCAGCCGCCTGTTCATGAACTGCTTCATGAACAGCACGAAGCTGCACATATAGATGATGACCGACGAAATCAGGTCGGAGATCTGGGCGCAGTACATGTTCATGTTCACGTTCGCGCCGCCGCGGGTGATGTGCTGGATGAAGTAGGATGAGAATATCGCGCCGATGGGGTTCAAGCCCCCCAGGAACGCCGCCGCGATGCCGTTGAAGCCCATGGCGGGCACGCTGGCCTGGGTGACGGCCCACTGCTCAAAGTCGGACAGGTACAGCATCGCCGCGCCCATGCCCGCCAGGCCGCCGGCGATGGCCATGGTGAGTATGATGTTGTAGCGGTCCCGCATGCCGCAGTACTTGGCGGCGTTCTTGTTGAGGCCCGTGGCCCGCAGCTCGTAGCCCAGCTTGGTCTTGCTCAGGAGTATCCATATAAACACGCACATCACGATGGCCAGCGGTATGGCGAGGGTGACGTTCTTCTGGTTGAACAGGTTGTTGAGCCCCAGCGTGGGCAGCATCGACCCGGCGCTCTGGCTGGCCACGGTGTAGGTGTCCTTGCCGGTGGGGTTCTTGACCTTCGTCAGCAGCGTGTTCACCAGGTACAGCGATATCCAGTTCAGCATGATGCAGGAGATGACCTCGTTCACGTTCCGGTAGGCCTTGAGGCAGCCGGAGATCGCGCCCAGCAGCGCGCCCGTCAGCATGGCGGCGATCAGGCACAAATACCAGGGCAGGTGCAGCGCCAGCGCGCAGTAGAGGCTCGCGCCGGCCCCGGCCACGTACTGGCCCGCCGCGCCGATGTTGAACAGGCCTACCTTGTAGGCGAACAGCACCGACAGCGAGCACATCAAAAGCGGCGCGGTGGTCACCAGCGTGACGCCGAAGTTCTTGAGCTGCTTCTCGGGCTTGGAATAGGCCCAGAAGTTCTTGATGACGTCCAGTATGGCCTCGGTGGCCCCGGCGGGATTGATGATCAGCAGGGCGATGTAGCCCACCAGCAGGCCCAGCGCGACGCAGATCAGGCTGGCCAGCAGGGTCTGCAAACCGGGGTTCCGAAGCAGGGACGATCTGTTTTTAGCGCTCTGCATAGCTGGGCACCTCCTCGCGCTTCGCGCCGGCCATGTACAGGCCGATCTCCTTGGGGTTGGTCTTCTTCGGGTCCAGCTCGCCCACGATCTCGCCCTCGTACATCACGAGTATGCGGTCGGACACGTCCAGCACCTCGTCCATCTCCAGCGACACCAGCAGTACCGCCTTGCCCTGGTTGCGCTGCTCCACGATCTGCTTGTGGATGTACTCTATGGCGCCCACGTCCAATCCGCGGGTGGGCTGCACGGCGACGAGCAGCGTGGGGGCCTTGTCGATCTCGCGGGCGATGATGGCCTTCTGCTGGTTGCCGCCGGACATGCTGCGGGCGACGGTGATCGCGCCCTGGCTGGAGCGTATGTCGTACTGGTCGATCAGCCGGTCGGCGTAGCTGCGGATGTTCTTGCGGCGCAAGAAGCCCATGTTGTTGAACTCCGGCTCAAAGTAGCGCTGCAACACGATGTTGTCCTCCAGCGAGTAGTCCAGCACCAGGCCGTGCTTGTGCCGGTCCTCGGGGATGTGGCTCATGCCCAGCTGGGAGCGCTCGCGTATGGCGGTCTTCGTGAGGTCCTTGCCCTCCAGCGTGATGGTGCCCGAGGACAGGGGCGACAGGCCCGACAGGCCGTAGACGAACTCCGTCTGGCCGTTGCCGTCGATGCCGGCGATGCACACGATCTCGCCCTCCCGCACCTGAAGCGACACGTGCTTCACCGCGTCGCCGGTGTGGGACAGCGAGGGCACGGACATGTCCCTGATGTCCAATATCACCTTGCCCGGCGTCTTTTCCGGCTTCTCCACGTGGAAGTTGACGTTGCGGCCCACCATCATGGCGGAGAGCTCCTCCATGGTGACGTCCTTGGTGTTCACGGTGCCAATGTACTTGCCCTTGCGCAGCACCGAGCAGCGGTCCGCCACGGCCATGATCTCGGCAAGCTTGTGGCTGATGAACAGTATGGACTTGCCCTCCGCCGCCAGGTTCTTCATGATCTGCATCAGCTCGTCGATCTCTTGGGGCGTCAACACGGCGGTGGGCTCGTCGAATATCAGTATCTCGTTATCGCGGTAGAGCATCTTCAATATCTCGGTGCGCTGCTGCATGCCCACGGTGATGTCCTGTATCTTCGCGTCCGGGTCCACCTGGAGGCCGTAGCGGTTGGACAGCTCGATCACGCGCTGCCGGGCCTCGGCCTTCTTCAAAAAGCCGAACTTGTCCGTGGGCTCCACGCCGAGTATGATGTTGTCCAGCACCGTGAAGCACTCGACCAGCTTGAAGTGCTGGTGCACCATGCCGATGCCCAGGTCGTTGGCGTCGTTGGGGTCGTTGATCTTGACCTCCTTGCCATCCTTCTTGATGATGCCCTCCTCCGCCTGATACAGGCCGAACAGCACGCTCATCAGCGTCGATTTCCCCGCGCCGTTCTCGCCCAGCAGCGCGTGGATCTCGCCCTTGCGCAGCTGGATGGTGACGTCGTCGTTGGCGATGATGCCCGGGAAACGCTTTGTGATGTGCAGCATTTCAATGGCATACTGGTTTTCCAATTCCGCTCCCCTCCCCTGTTGTGATAGAAAAAAACCGTTGTCTCGCTCGGCGCTTCTCTGACAAAAGCCCCCGGATTCCGTCGCTGGAACAGGGGGCTTTTGTCAAAGATTCGGAGGAGATATGCTCCTCCGAATCGCAGGGGTTTACTTCACGGTGCCCAGGTCGTTGACGGTAATGGTGGTGGCGGGCATGGCGTCGATGGCGTCGGACACCACGATCTCGCCGTTGAACATCTTGGCCACCAGGTCGTTGTAGTCGGCCTCGGTGAAGCCGTCGCCCCACTGGGTGGAGGGGGCCAGCTGCACGTAGTTGGCGGCGGGATCGGTGCCCACCAGGCCCAGCGCCTCGACCTTGCCGCCGTAGTTGGCGAAGTTGCCCGCCACGGTCTCCTTGAGCAGGGTGTCCACGGTGGCGCCCAGGCCCTTCATGGCGGAGGTCACGGTCAGGCCCTCGCCGTAGGTGCCGTCGATGATGCCGGCCTGGTCCACGTCAACGCCGATGACCTTGCCGCCGTCGACCTTCGCGGCCGCCTCAGCCGCGGAGGAGTAGATGCCGCCGCCGCAGGCGAACACGCACTGCACGCCCATGGTCTGATACCAGTTGTCCATGTAGGCGGTGATGTCGGCGTCGCCGTAGAACTGGTTGCCATACACGTACTCGACGGTGGCGTCCACGCCCAGCTCGACCGCCGCGGCGTCCGCGCCCTGCACGAAGCCGTAGCCGTAGCGCACCACGGCGGGCACAGCCATGCCGCCCAGGTAGCCCAGGTGGGTGTAGCCCAGCTTCACGGCCGCGTAGCCGGCCATGTAGCCGCACAGCTCTTCCTTATACACCGCGCAGTACACGTTGTCGGCCACCGTCGCGCCGCCCAGGTCGCCCTCGGACACGTCCAGCGCGATGAAGGTGATGTCGGGATACTCCTCCTGCACCTCGGCGATGGTCTCGCCGAAGGCGTAGCCGGGCATCACGACCACGTTGTAGCCCTCGTCGTCGGCCTTCTCGACCATGGCGACGCGCTCCGCGGTGGAGTCGCCGTTGGGCTTGTAGTAGGTGAAGTCGATGCCGTTGGCCTCGCAGTAGGCCTTGCAGGCCTCGTAGGTGGTCTGGTTGAAGGACTGGTCGTTGATGTCGCCGTAGTCGGTGATCATCGCCACGCGATAGTCGCCCTCGGCGAACGCGGCGACGGACAGCAGCATCAGCATGGCCAGCAGGACAGAGAGAATCTTCTTCATAAATCCATTCCTCCTTATTTTTAGCACCCGTGTGCTTTTCAGATGTATTATAACAGAATTTAAGCCGTTTGAAAAGGGTTTATTAAAAAAATGAGTTGAGACGGGCTTGACAACGCCCCCGCGATGGCTAAAATGGGCCTTGGGACCCTATATCAATCGTGTGGAGCATGGCCATGAATCCCATCATACGCATCATCCGCTGGGCGCAGGTGCGCGCGAACGCGCCGCGCATCGCCGCGAACCCCAACCCCTACGGGGTGCGCATACGCGCCGACCTGCCCTATCGGGACGACGGCAGCCCCTTTCATACCCTGGACGTGTACTCCCCCATGTCGGGCGCCCCGCGCCTGCCGGTGATCGTGGAGCTGCACGGCGGCGGCTACCTCTCCTGCTCCAAGGAGATCAACGCCCAGCACGGCCAGTACCTCGCCAGCAGGGGCTTTCACGTGGTCAACATCAACTACACCCTCTGCCCGGAGGGGGACCTCTCGGACATACTCAACGAGCTCTCCGACGCGCTGGACTGGGTCGGGGACAACGCCGACCGCTACGGCTTCGACCTGTCCCGCGTCCACCTGACCGGCGACAGCGCCGGCGGGCACATCGCGCTGCTGGCCGCGGCGATCTACACCACCGGGAGATCGGCGGATTTCTTCCGCGTGCGCAAGCCCGCCGTCACCGTTAAAAGCTACGCCGCCTCCTGTCCCCAGGGCAGCTTCGCCTGGCGGCACCTGCCCCGGAACCTGCCCGCCACGATGGGATTTTTGATACTGCACCAATTCACGTTTGATAAGGAATACGCGCGCCACGCCGCTTACGATTACTTCATGGACGAAGGCTATCCCCGCGTCTGGTTCTGCGCCACCCCCACGGATAACCTCCTGTACAGCCAGATCCGCCGCATGCACGAGTATATGACCGCCCGCGGCATCCCCCACGAGTACCGGGAGTTTATAAGCCGCGCCCATAAGCTCGGCCACGTCTTCAACATCCTCCGCCCCGACATCCCCGAAAGCCGCGCCGCCAACGACGATATGATAGCGTTTTTCAGACAAACACAGCCGGACGATCAATCCTGATCCTCCGGCTGTAACCATTCCTTTTCGCTGCGGGCGATGAGGGCATCGCCCCTTCGGTGGGGGTGGATCCCGGGCGATGAGGGCATCGCCCCTACGAAAGGATGCTGCCTGTTCCCTGTGGCCGATGAGGGCATCGCCCCTACGGGCGGCTATTCCTGTTCCCTGTTCCCTGTTCCCTGTTCCCTCCCCGGCTATTCCTATTGCCTATTGCCTATTGCCTATTCCCTATTGCCTATTCCCTATTGCCTATTCCCTAATCCCTAATCCCTACTTCTTCAACTCCTTCGACCACGAATCCTTCAGCGGCACGGTCCTGTTGAACACGGGATGCTCCGGCGTGGAATCCTTGTCCTTGCAGAAATAGCCCATGCGCAGGAACTGGAAGGTCGCGCCCACGTCGTGCGCGGCGATCCAGCTTTCGCAGAAGCCCTGCTTCACCACGAGGCTGTTGGGGTTGATGCGGTCCATGAAGTCCGCGGGGGCGGCGTCGAGCTCGTTGCCGTCCTCATCGACGACCACGGCGTTGGTCTCCGGCTCGTCCTCGGCCAGTATGGGCTCGTACAGCCGGTGCTCGCAGGGTACGCCGTCTATGGCGCTGACCCAGTGCAGGGTGCCCTTGACCTTGCGGCTCGCGCCCTCGGAGCCGGAGCGGGAGTCCATGTCCACGGTGCAGTGCAGCTCGACAATGTTGCCGCTTGCGTCCTTCACGAAGTCCTCGCACTTCACGATGTACGCGCCCTTGAGCCGCACCTCCTTGCCGGGGGCCATGCGGAAGAACTTCTTCACCGGTTCCTCCATGAAGTCCTCGGCCTCGATGTACAGCTCCCGGCCGAACCTGACCTCGCGGGTGCCGAACTCGGGGTGATCGGGGTGGTTTTCGATGGTCAGCACGTCGATTTTGTCCTCGGGCCAGTTGGTCAGCACCACCTTCACGGGGTTGATCACGGCCATGGCGCGGGGGGCGGTGTCGGCCAGCGCCTCGCGGACACAGTGGTCCAGCAGGCTGCCCTCCACGGTGGAATCGGCCTTGGCCACGCCCACGCGGCCCATGAAATCGTGTATGGCGGCGGCGGGGTAGCCCCTGCGGCGCATGCCCACCAGCGTGGGCATCCGGGGATCGTCCCAGCCGGACACCACGCCCTCCTCCACCATGCGGCGCAGGTGGCGCTTGGACATCACCGTGCGCTCGATGTTCAGCCGGGCGAACTCGATCTGCCGCGGCGGCCGGTCGGTGACGCCGGCGTGGGCCACGAACCAGTCGTACAGCGGGCGGTGGATCTCATACTCCAGCGAGCACAGCGAGTGGGTGATGCCCTCGATGGCGTCCTGCACGGGATGCTGGAAGTCGTACATCGGGTAGATGCACCACTTGTCGCCGGTGCGGTGGTGGCTGTGGCGGTTGATGCGGTACATGGCGGGGTCGCGCAGCAGCACGTTGGGGTTGGCCATGTCGATCTTGGCGCGCAGCACCCGGGTGCCCTCCTCGAACTCGCCGTTCTTCATGCGCTCGAACAGGTCCAGGTTCTCCGCCACGCTGCGGTCCCGGTAGGGGCTGTTGACGCCGGGCCTGGTCAGCGTGCCGCGGTTTATGCGCATCTGCTCCGGGGTCTGGTCGTCCACGTAGGCCACGCCGCGGCGGATCATGTCCTTTGCGATCTCGTAGAGGCGGTCGAAGAAGTCGGACGCGAAGTACAGCTTGTCCCACTTGTAGCCCAGCCACTCGATGTCGGCCTGTATGCCCTCCACGAAGGCGGTCTCCTCCTTGGTGGGGTTGGTGTCGTCAAAGCGCAGGTTGCACTTGCCGCCGAACTTTTCCGCGATGCCGAAGTCCACGCACAGCGCCTTGCAGTGGCCGATGTGCAGGTAGCCGTTGGGCTCCGGCGGGAAGCGGGTGTGCACATGGTCGAAGCGGCCGCTGGCCAGGTCCTGTTCCACAAATTCCTCGATAAAGTTTGCCGGGCGTCTCTCGATGCCGTTTTCCATGGTGTGATCCTCCCCCGCCGGTGGGTAAACCGGCTGTTATTATCTCATTGACTGGCCCATTATAGCACGTTTTTTATGCCGTGAACAGCTTTTTATGGTAAATGTTCTCTCCGCCGGCGACTCAGAAGTTATACCACTTGAACCATCTCAGGTGCTGGGCGTAGGCGCGGGCGCAGGGCAGGCCGCTCTCCAGGGGGTAGAACATCACGAACAGCGCGGCGGCGGAGGCCAGCAGCACGCAGGACGCGACGTCGAACACCTTCGGGGAGCGTTTGCGCACGGCGTCGAGCATCAGCACCGAGGCGATGATGATGAAGGGCACCGAGGCGAAGTAGTGGTAGATGAACGTGGAGCGCGGCACCAGCACCCAGGGCAAAAACTGGGACGCGAAGCCTATGACCGTCATCACGTACTTCCGGGAGGCCCGCCGGTCCCAGCAGGCGCGGACGAACACGAAGATCAGCGCCGCCAGGCCGAACCACCACACCGCGGGGTTGCCCATGCAGCTGATGGAGGATATGACGCCCTGGGGCATGTAGGCCGTGCCGGAGTAATACCACATCGGCCACCAGATCACCGGCCACTGGTACCAGGGGGAGCGGAAGAAGTGGGTATCGCCGCCCAGCCCGGCGTGGTAGCCGTAGATGTTCTTCTGGATCTGTATGACCCGCTCGACCCAGCGCTTGGAGAACATGCCGAAGAAGCCCGTGAGCCCCTCGGCCTTCAGGTACCAGTAGTAGCTGAAATAGTAGATCAGAACCGGCACGATCACGAAGAACACCACGCAGAACAAAAGCGTGACGATCAGGTTTTTGCGGGTGGGGTTCGCGCCCTCGATGTACCTCGATTCCCGAAGTCGCACGGCCATCGTCCAGAAGAACAGCACCGCCAGCCCCGCCGCGGCGTAGATGCCGATCCACTTGGTGGCGCAGGCCATGCCCATGGTCACGCCGCACAGCCCCAGCGGCACGAGGGTCTTCTTCAAAGGCTCCTTATTCCAGCTCATCCGGCAGTAGCGGAACATGAACAGGTACGTCACCATGATCCAGAACACCGCGTAGCTGTCGATGGTAGCGATGCGGGTCTGCGTAAAGTGCATCGAATCCAGCGCCAAGAGGCACATGGCGATCATCGACAGCTTCGTGTCCCCGGTCAGCTGCTTCACCAGCAGGTACACCACCGGCAGCATCAGTATGCCCGCGAACACCCCCATGAAGCGCCAGCCGAAGGGCGTCATGCCGAATATTTTGATGCCCAGCATCATCCACACCTTGCCCAGCGGCGGGTGGGTCCACTCGTAGGTGTTCAGGCCGTGCAGGTGCTCGTAGGCGGTGCGGGCGTGGTAGATCTCGTCGAAGTAGGTGGAATTGAGGTAGCTGGGATAGGCCGCCACGGCGTCCTGCTCGTCGATGAGCTTCGCCGCTTCTTCGGGACGCTCCGCCGACGCGACCGTCACCGGCAGGGGCCTGTCCTCGGCGTCCAGGAAGCCGACTTCCAGCAGGTTCAGCCCCGCCGAGTCCGCCGCGATTCGGACGTAGCGCGCCGTCTGCCGGGGGTTGCCGTCCCGCGCGGTGGCCAGCGTCCACTGCGCCGCGCCGCTCTCATCGTTCAGCGCGCCCTCGTACAGCGTGGCCATTTCCTCGTCCAGCGGCACAAACCACAGCCAGCGGAATATCTCGCCCTGGTTGTACATGGCGAAGGTCTCGGGGGACCAGCGCTCGCCGTCGTCGGAGAGCTGCACCGTGAAGGTCGAATTGCAGATGCCGCCGAAGTAGGTCATGCGGAAGGTCTCGACCTTCCCCAGGTCGAACACCACCGACTCCCCGGACCGCTCGGACACCCAGCCGGTCTGGGGGGCCTTCACGTCGCCCAGGTTCACGAAGGCCACGGCGGAGTACGCCAGCGTGACCGCCGCCATCAGCAGGTAGTCGACGCGGCGCAGCTTCAACTTATAATTGGAAGGCTCCGACAGCGTGTACCGCCCCGCGGGGACGGCCTCGCTCTGTACGGCGCGCAGGGCCATGACGTGCCCGCGGGCGCAGATGTCGAAGCTCACCCAGGCCATGAACAGCGCGTTCAATACCACGGCGAGCGACAGCGGGGCGTTCAGCCAGTTCTCCGCCTCCTGCAGGTGGCCGAAGTTGGCCTGGGTCATGCCGCCCTGGAGCACCAGCGCCTCGTTTAAAAACAGCGTGACGGTCAGCGCGATCAGTCCGACCAGCAGCCGCGCGTCCCGGTCCATGGTGAAGGCCAGCGCCAGCAAAAGCATCGCCGGGAACACGTACCGCTCGTGCATCATCGGCCCGAAGGCGCACACCAGCATGATCAGCGTCGCACCCAGCAGCAGCAGGCGGCGGGGCTTTTTATGGGAGATGATGCACAGCGCGGCGGTGTAGACATACGACAGCGTAAACAGCGCCCAGGCCGCGCCCTGCGCGACGGGATGCGCCTCCATGAGAGCCCAGTTCAGCCCCAACAGGCAGTGCAGGTTCAGCGTGTTGATGGTCATGTACCGGTAGCCCTGCATGGTGCCGGAGTACAGATCGATCATCCACGTCACCGGGCGTACCAGTACGTCCGGGAAGCCGGTCGCCTGCCGCGCGCTGAACAGCAGCGCCACGGCGTAGAGCAGGCCCAGGCACGCCAGCGCGCCGAGCAGGAAGCCCTTCAACCGGCGGGCGCGGGTTTCGGCGTCCGGGGCGCGGAGGATGCCCGTCAGCATGGCGATAAGCCCCAGCGGCGCGAACAGCAGCGCCTGGGGCTTCACCAGCAGCGCCGCCGCGAACCACAGAAGCGCCCGGAAGTAATGATCCTCCGCCGCCGACAGCGCGCACAGCGCGATCAAAAGCGTCAGCAGCGCGTCGATCTGCCCCCACGCCGCGCTGTTGCAGATGGCGGCGGGGTTGAAGGCGTAAAGCCCCGCGAGCAAAAGCGCCAGCCGGGGGGACATGCGCTTCTTCGCCGCCCGCCACACCAGGTACGCCCCCGCCGCGTCCGCCAGCATCGGCAAGAGCTTCAGGAGCACGCGGTAGGCCGCCGTATCCACGCGCAGGCCGAGTATGTGCCGTATGAGCGCCACCGGCCACAGCAAAAGCATGTAGCCCGGGGGATAGTCGCAGAAGTAGTCCGGTGAATAGAACCGGGTCAGCCCCACGGAGAATATGCGCTCCGACCAGCCGGTGAAGCAGTTGATGTCCGTGTTGTAGCCGGGCACCCTCACGGCGACGACCAGCCGCACGGCCAGCGCCACGCCCAGCAGAACCCAGATCATTTTATTGTAACGGCCCTCCTGCCCTTCCTCGACGCACGCGCGGCAGCGCTTCCGGACGGCCCCGGCGGCCAGGCAGGCGTACACGAAGGCGAACAGCAGCCACGCCTCGGTGAAGCGCTCCGGCTCGCCGGGGTTGGCCGCCGCCCTGGCCTGGGCGCCGCCGCTGTCCTCCCGGAAGAAGTCGTACACCATGCCGTCGGCGGGCCGCTCGTCCAGCTTGACCATCTCGATGTTGTCGAACATGGCGCGGCCCCGCTCCTCGGAGCCGTAGCCGCCCACCCGGCAGTACACGTCCAGCGTGCGCTGGTCGGGGCCGGTCTTGCCGTAGAGGGTCACGTAGTCGTAGTAATCCTCGGTATCATAGAGGGATTCGGAGTAGACGAACGTGTCCCCGATGGACAGCGTCGCGCCGTAGCCGCCCGGCTCGCAGTCCCCGGCCCACACCATGCCGGTGATGCGGTAGAGCGTGTTGGGCTCCACCTCCACCGTCTGGGCGAAGCGGGCGTCGTTGGGGTCCACGTTGACCACGCTCAGGCTGTTGCCCTCGTAGCCGTCCGCATCCACCGTCAGGATGCTGATGCCCGGGTCGGTCTCCCACATCTCCCTGCGCCAGTGGGCGGGCAGCTCGCCCTCCATCTCGGAGAAATCGCCGTTTTTGATGAGATTTTCCTCCGCCAGCGCCGGGATGCCCAGAGCCGCCAGCAGTAAAAGCGCCATCCAGGCGCACAGGATTTTCTTCATGGGGTCTCCTCAGATATCGAATAATAGGGTCCCGCGTCCCTCCGGCCGGTGGCGACGAAGGTGCGGCGCATGGCTTCGTCCGCCAGCGCGACATCGCCCAGCCGGTCCAAAAGCGCGTCGGGCAGCGCGCCCGCCACCCTGAACAGCAGGCCGTCGTCGGGCAGGCACAGCGCGCAGGCGTCGGGGCGCGCCTCCGCCCAGGCGCGGCGGGCGGCGTCGCCCTCCAGGGCCTCCGCGAAGCCCATGGCAAACGCCCGCCACAAAAATCCCACGTGCCGCCGCCCGGAGAAGCATTCCTTTTTGGCCGCCTTGCGCCGTTCCTCGGGCACGAAGGCGGCAAACCACGCTTTGGGCCACTGGTCCGCCAGCCGCATCTCAAGGCGCTCCGCCTCTACGCCGTGAGACTTAAGCAGCGCCTCAACCTCCCGCCCCCGGCGGATGCGCCGAAGCAGCGCCCGGTCGGCGTCGGTCAGCGGCGCGGTATCCAATAGCTCCGGTCGGCGCATAAGCGTGAGCTCCAGCGCCTGTTCCCGCCGCCACGCGGCGATGTCGGCGTGATTGCCCCCCAGCAGCACCTCCGGCACGCCCTGCCCTCTAAAATCCGCGGGCCGGGTGTACTGGGGATACTCCAATAGCCCCGTGGTGAAGCTCTCGTCGGCGCTGGATGCGTCGCTGCCCAGCACCCCGGGCACCAGCCGCGCCACGGCGTCGATCACCACCAGCGCTCCCAGCTCCCCGCCGGTGAGCACGTAGTCGCCGATGGACAGCTCCTCGTCGATCACGCTGTCCAACGCCCGCTGGTCCACGCCCTCGTAGTGGCCGCACAGCAGCACGAGCGCCTCCTCCCGGGCCAGCTCCTCCACGACGCCCTGATCGAGCCGCCGCCCCCGGGGGGACAGGTAGATGCGCCGGGCGCGCAAGCCGGGGTCGGTGTTTTGCCGTATGGCGTCCACGATGGGCTGGGCCATCATCACCATGCCCGCCCCGCCGCCGAAGGGATAGTCGTCGGTGGAGCGGTGCTTATCCAGCGTGTAGTCCCGGATATTGATGAGCTCCACCGATATAAGCCCCGCCTTGATGGCGCGGCCCAGTATGGATTCCGACAGCATCGGCCGGAGCATGTCCGGGAACAGGGTGAATACCTTGATCTTCATATCAATAGTGCTCGGTCTTGGGGTCGCGGGTCATCAGCCCGTACACCACGTCCTTCGGGTCGGCCCCGCGGTGCACCACGGCGTCCACGGCGCGCACGATGGGCATCTCCACGCCGTACTTGTCCGCCAGCGTCATGGCCGCGGGGATGGCGTTGATGCCCTCCACCACCATGCCCACCTGGCGGATGGCCTCCTCCGGGGGCACCCCCTGGCCGATCAGGTAGCCGCAGCGGTTGTTGCGGCTGTGGCGGCTGGTGGCGGTGACGATCAGGTCCCCCATGCCCGCAAGCCCCGAGAACGTGGACCGCCGGCAGCCCATTTTGTCGCCCAGCCGCTCGATCTCCGCAAGCCCCCGGGTGATCAGCGCAGCCTTGGCGTTGTCGCCGTAGCCGATGCCCGCCGATATGCCCGCCGCCAGCGCGATGATGTTCTTCAGCGCGCCGCAAAGCTCCACGCCCTTCACGTCGTCATTGGTATATACCCGCATGCAGGCGTTCATGAATACGCCCTGCACGAACACCGCCGCGTCGTGGTCCGCGCAGGCGGACACGATGGTGGTGGGCAGGTCCTGGGCGACCTCCTCGGCGTGGGTAGGCCCGGACAGCGCCACCACGCGGGCTTTGGGGATCTCGTCGTTGATGACCTCGGACATGGTCATGAGCGTGCCGGGCTCCAGCCCCTTGGCCACGTCCACGACGATCTGTTTATCCGGCACGAAGGGCGCGGCCTGCCTGGCCGTGGACCGCACGAACACCGAGGGCACCGCAAACAGCAGTATGTCCCTGTCCGCGCAGGCCGATTCTATGGATTTTGTAAACGCGACGCCCGCCGGGATCACCATGTTGGGCAGGTTCTTCTGCACCCGGTCCCGCGCAAGCTGGTCGATCTCCTCCGAAAGCGCCGACCAGACCGTCACTTCGTTGCCCGTATTGTACAGCATCCTCGAAAGCGCCATGCCCCACGTGCCGGCGCCGATCACTCCGATTCGCATGCTCAGTCCTCCAATAGTAATAATCTTTCATTTTGATTATAGCACAGTTTTTTAAAGATTGATAGGCTGTGGGGGGAGAATGTGGGGGATTACTTTACCTACGGCCTGCTATTCCTGTTCCCTGTTCCCTGTTCCCTGTTCCCTGTTACCTGTTCCCTGTTCCCTGTTCCCTGTTCCCTCTTCCCCCGGCTATTCCTATTGCCTATTCCCTATTCCCTATTGCCTATTCCCTGAAAATAATGCTATAATAAACCCATCCCATCATCACCGCCGCATCCGGCAAAGGAGAGAAACATGCTTGCATTCATCGAAAGCTGCGGACTATCCGGCATCGAAGGCTATCGGGTGACCGTGGAGGTCAACCTGGCGCGGGGCATGCCGCTGTTCGAGGTCGTGGGCCTGCCGGACGCCTCGGTGAAGGAGAGCCGCGAGCGCGTGCGGGCGGCGCTCAAGAACAGCGGGTTCAACTTCCCCGGCGAGCGGCTGACGGTCAACCTGGCCCCGGCGGACCAGAAGAAGGAGGGTCCCGCCTACGACCTGCCCATCGCGCTGGGCATACTGACCTGCATGGGCATACTGCCGCCCGGCGCCGCGGGGGACACCTGCGTGTTCGGTGAGCTCTCGCTGGACGGCACCGTGCGCCCGGTGCGCGGCGTGCTGCCCATGGCCATCTCCGCCGTGGAGCGGGGCGTGAAGCGCATCATGGTGCCCGAGGCCAACGCCAACGAGATCCGCTGCATGGACGGCATCGAGATCTACCCCGTGAGCACCCTCAACGCCGCCGCCCGGCACCTGACCGGGGAGCTGCCCATCGTCCCCGTGAAGCCCGCGTCCTACCGCCAGCTGATCAGCGAGCGCCGCTACGCCGAGGATTTCCGCTACGTCAAGGACCAGCACAAGGCCAAGCGCGCGCTGGAGATCGCCGCCGCGGGCGGCCACAACGTACTCCTGATCGGCCCTCCGGGCTCCGGCAAGACGCTGATGGCCCGGTGCGTGCCCACCATACTGCCGGATATGACCTTCGAGGAGGCGCTGGAGACCACCCGCATACACTCCGTGGCGGGCATCGTGCCGCCCACGGGGCTGCTGACCGAGCGCCCCTTCCGATCGCCCCACCACACCGCCAGCCACGCGAGCCTCGTGGGCGGCGGACCCAACGCGCTGCCCGGGGAAATCTCCAAGGCCCACAACGGCGTGCTGTTTTTAGACGAGCTGCCGGAGTACCGGCGGGACGTGCTGGAGGCGCTCAGGCAGCCCATGGAGGACGGCTTCGTCACCATCACCCGTGTCAACGCCCAGTCCACCTACCCCTCCCGCTTCATACTGGTGTGCTCCATGAACCCTTGCCCCTGCGGCCACCTGGGCAGCCGCACCCAGCAGTGCCGCTGCACGCCCAATGAGATCAGAAGATACTTGAACCGCATCTCCGGCCCGCTGCTGGACCGCATCGACATGCACATCGAGGTGGAATCCATCCCCGCGGAGAACCTGTCGAACACCGAGCTTTCGGAGGACAGCGCCCACATCCGCGCCCGGGTGGAGGCCGCGCGGCAGGTGCAGCTTGCGCGCTACAGGGACATCGGCATCCACTCCAACGCCGAATTGAACGCCCGCACGCTGGCCCAGGCCTGCACGATGACCCCCGCTGCGAAGGCGCTTTTGTTGCAGTCCACCGAGATGCTCAAGCTCTCCAACCGCGCCTATACCCGCATCCTCAAGGTGGCCCGCACCATCGCCGACCTGGACGGCTTCGACCTCATCGGCGAGGAGCAGATCGCCGAGGCCGTGCAGTACCGGGCACTGGATCGGAAGTATTGGGGATGATTCTCCCATTTGTAGTGACAGTGTATTGACATTCGCAGCCCCGCATGCTATGCTTGTCATGGAGGTGATCATTATGTCCCAGATGAACGTCGTCAACGCGCCAAAGACGACCACATTTCAAATGCGCATCAATCCCGAGATCAAGTCCGAGGCGGAAAAGGTCTTCTCCCGCTGCGGCCTGTCCTTTACCGACGCCGTCAATCTCTTCCTCCAGCAATCGATCAACGCCGGAGGGCTGCCGTTTATCGTCACCGCCGACAGCAGGGAGGCCCTGCGCAACCAAGCGATCTCCATGCTGATGTCGGAGATACAAAAGGGCCGTGATTCCGTGCGCGATGAGAGCGACTGGATATCCGAGGAGGACATGCTCTCCCGCTTCGGGGTGACCCCGTGAAGCTGCGCTACACCCCGCTGGCCATGGCGGATCTGCAGGAGATCGACGATTACATCCGCAATAAGCTGATGAATCCGGACGCGGCAGAGCGAATCACAGCGGCAATCTTAACGGACGCTTCCCGCTTGAAGAACAACCCCTCTCTGGGCTTTGATCTCAGCAGGAAAACCGGGCGGGAAATCGTGGGCCGGGGATTGGTCTCGGGCAAATACCTGATCATCTATGACACAGACGACTGCATCTCCATACTGCGCATACTGGATACGCGGGTCGATTTTATGAGAAGGATAGGGACGTGGTAAAGGGTAAATTTCGACACCTTCACCAAACAACTCCTGCATAATGCCCAACTTTCCTGCGCAAAAATGACTAAATTGCATAATTTACAATAATTTCATGCACAAAGTTTGGGGTTTTTGTTGCGAACCCGTGAAACGGGTGCTATAATTATGAAATGGATGATTGCCGGTTGCAGGACCGGCAAAAGAAAGGTTGTTTCCCGATGTTAAAGTACACGATTAAGCGGGTGCTGTTGGCCATCGTGACCGTGTTTATCATATCCGCGGTCACCTTCTTTGCGATGAACGCCATCCCCGGCGGGCCGTTTTCCAAGGAAAAGGCGCCGGACCCCGCGGTGCAGGCCGCGCTGGAGGCGCGCTTCAATCTGGACAAGCCGGTGGGGCAGCAATACCTGATCTACCTGAAAAACCTGGCCCACGGGGACTTCGGCATCTCGCTGAAGACCGGACGCGACATCTCCCAGATCATCCGGGAGAAGTTCTCCGTGTCGGCCAAGCTGGGCGGCATGGCGGCGGTGTGCGCCATCGTGCTGGGGCTTCTGCTGGGCTCCACGGCGGCGCTTTGCCGAAACCGCTGGCCGGACCGGCTGATCATATTCCTGACCACGCTGTTCGTGTCGGTGCCGAGCTTCATACTGGCGACGATCCTCCTATTGGTGTTCGCGCTGCAGCTCAAGTGGGTGGGCGTGTTCTCCACGGACAATCCCAATTACATCCTGCCGGTGATCTCGCTGATGCTCTACCCCATGAGCTACATCACGCGGCTGACGAAGTCCTCGATGCTGGACGTGCTGGGGCAGGATTACATCCGCACCGCCCGGGCCAAGGGCGTGCGGGAGAGCCTGGTGATCTTCAAGCACGCGCTCAGAAACGCGCTTATACCGGTGGTCACCTACGTGGGCCCGATGATCGCGGGCATACTGACCGGCTCCATGGTCATCGAGACCGTGTTCACCATCGGCGGCCTGGGCACCGAGTTCGTGCGCTCCATCAACAATCAGGACTACCCGATGATCATGGCCACCACCATCTTCCTGGCGGTGCTGATGGTCATCGCCACGCTGATCAGCGACCTGGTGTACAAGCTGATCGATCCCAAGATCAACTTTGACTGAGGAGGATGCGCAGATGAATTACAACACGGACAAGCTGCCCCGCAAGCAGCTCCTCAGTCTCCAGCTGGATCTGAGCAAGTTTGAGATGGCCTCGGAGGACGAAAAGGCCCAGCACGAGACCATGCGCGAATCCACCACCTTCTTCCGCGACGGCATGCGAAAGCTTCGGAAGAACCCCCTGGCGATGATGAGCCTGATCGTGCTGTTCTGCCTGGTGCTGACCATCGTCGTGGTGCCCATGTTCTACCCGTACAGCTACGAGCAGATGATCACCGTCAACGGCAAGCGCGACAAGACCGCCAAGAACCTGGCCCCGATGACCTACTCCAAGAACGAGCTGAAGGCCATCGAGGAGGGGCAGAAGATATTCCCCCACCTGTTCGGCACCGACGAATTGTGCCGCGACTACTTCATCCGCGTGCTCTACGGCGCCCGGGTGTCGCTGGCCGTCGGGCTGTTCGCCAGCCTGATCGTGCTGGTGATCGGCCTTCTGTACGGCTCCATATCCGGCTACTTCGGCGGCAAGGTGGACATGGTGATGATGCGCATCGTGGACATCATCTACTCCCTGCCCGACACGCTGATGGTGGTGCTCCTGTCGGTGGTGCTGAACCAGATCCTCGGCACCGCGCTGCAGGGCACGATACTCGCCCGCGTGGGCAACAACATGATCTCGCTGTTCATTGTGTTCGGCGTTTTGTACTGGGTGGGCATGGCGCGCCTGGTGCGCGGCCAGATACTCTCCATCAAAACCAACGAATACGTGCTGGCCGCCCGGGCGCTGGGCGCGAAGCCGGGCCGCATCATCAGGCGGCACATACTGCCCAACTGCATGTCGGTGATATTCATCTCCGTGGCGCTGCAGATCCCCTCGGCCATATTCACGGAGAGCTTCCTCTCCTTCATCGGCCTGGGCGTGCAGGCGCCGATGCCCTCCCTGGGCTCGCTGGCCAACGCAGCCCGCGGCGGCATGCAGAGCTACCCCTACAAGATGGTGTTCCCCGCGATCATCATCTGCCTGATCGTGCTGAGCTTCAACCTGCTGGGCGACGG